>CACYXJ010000064.1 GCA_902778375.1 uncultured Erysipelotrichaceae bacterium | reverse complement strand
TGAATAACAGACCGAGAAAGTGTCTGGGTTATCAGACACCGTCAGAAGTATTCAACAGCACTCACAAAGAGTGTTGCGCTTAATTTGACAAATTATCTATGCAAAAAAAGAGATGCCGCAGGGCATCTCTTTGCGTATATATGGATTACTTGGAAAGGCGTGACTGGAGATCTTCGATATCTTTCTGAAGGCTGTCGATCATTTCCTTCTTTTCTTCGGCACGGCGCTGATAGGAACGGATGGTGTCGAAGTTTTCTGTTTCATATTCCTTGATCTCGAGTTCTTCGATTTCATTGCGGAGGTTCTTGATGGTTTCGTTCTTGCGGTCGATGATTTCCTGGAAGCGGCGGGTGTTGTCTTCACGCTTGGCATCCCAGAATTCATTCTTGGCAGCCTTGAACTCTTCCCAGAGACGGTCGTTGTTTTCCTTGCCGGCAAAACCGATTGCCTTCCAGGCGACATCGAGTTCCTTCATCTTTTCGGTAATTTCCTTGGAGAAGTTCTTGTTCGCGGCGTATTCCTTTGCCTTTTCGATCAGTTCATTCTTCCTGGCAACAGCTTCCTTGATTTCGGCATTGCGCTGATTGAAGAATTCCTTTCTTTCGGCGAAGAAGTTGCGGCGGATTTCGCTGAACTGTTCCCACAGACTGTCGTCGGTTTCGCGTCCGGCTCTTCCGGCAGCTTTCCACTGTTCCATCAGTTCGTTCATCTTGTCGCCGGCAGACTTCCAGTTCTTGACGTTGGAAGCGACTTCCCTGGCCTCGGCAACCAGTTTCTCCTTGGCTTCGGCAGCGGCCGCGTGAATTTCGTCGAGATGATCGAAATAGTTGCGGCGGTTTTCGTTGAACTGTTTTTCGAAGGATTTGAACTGATCCCACAGTTCATCGTTTGTGTTGCCGGCATAGCCGAGTTCCTTCCAGTCTTCACGCAGTTCGCGGAATCCCTGCTGGGCGGATTTCCAGCTGGTGGATTCGGAAAGTGCCTTGGCTTCTTCCACGATCTTTTCTTTCTGTTCCTTGTTGAACAGAATGTGGCTCATGCTGTTCTCGAAACGGCTGAGGGCACGTCCGAGTCTTTCCTTGTATTCTTCTTCCTTGTTTGTACGCCAGTCCTTCATCGCGTCCAGCTTGCTGCGGACTTCGTCGATGACTGCCTGAGCGTCTTCGCTTGCGTTCTTGCTGGCTTCTTCAGCTTCTCTGACGAGGTCATACTTTGTCCGCATGTCATCTTCGAGACTCTGCAGGGCATCGTCTTTCAGGTCAGTTCCGAATTCCAGGGCACCGCCGTCGCAGGCCGGGTGCTGCCAGGAGAACATTGTATACTCCCCGTTTGATTCAATACCGAACCATCTGCCGCAGCCGTCAACACCGACTTCTCTCGGGGCGACAGGGTTTCCGTTCTCATCCTGTGCACCGTAGAGGACCTCGATGGTCTTGCCGCCGAATGTCTTGTGCTCCTTAATGGTGATTCTTGAATACTTCTCATCAAATCCAGGTAATGTACGCCAATCCATAATTTCTACTCCTATCACACAATTCAATGTGTCAACATATATATTATAATCAAAAATTAATAGTAATAATACACGAATTGATTACAAAAAGCATTATGAAAGCGGGTACATTCCGGAAATCGGATATAATTGTGTTATTGCAGATATAAATACATGACGGAAACGGAGGATATGCATATGCAGCAGATCAGATGTCCGCATTGCGGCGAAGTATTTACCATAGATGAATCAAACTATAATTCGATCGTCAGCCAGATCAAAGATCATACATTTGCTGAGGAACTCAAGAAAAGAGAAAACGAGATCCGTGAACATATGGAAGCAGAACTGCGTCTTGCCAGATCGCAGGCGGAAAGAGAACTGCAGATGAAGCTGGGCGAAAAGGATCAGATGCTCAATGATCTGAAGAACCAGCTGAAGATTGCCGAAAGCAGGACCGACAGCGCTGTCCGGGAGACCGCGGCTGTCAAGGAAAAGGAAGCAGCCGATACCGTTGCCGAACTCAGAAGCCAGATTGCTGTCCTTTCCCAGAGCATCGACGCCAAGGAAACGGAAAAGCAGCTGGCAGTGGAAAAGGCGATCGCCGAACTGCGGGAAAAGAAGGACGATGAGATCCGCAATTACATGGTGCAGATCGATACCTTGAAATCGGAAGCCGTCCTGAAGGAAAAGTCCATGCAGGAAAGCTATGACGAGATGGTCGCCGCCAAGGACAGGGAAATCGCCGGCCAGCAGGAACTGGTGAAGCAGTATAAGGACTTCAAGGCCAGACAGTCGACCAAGATGGTCGGTGAATCGCTGGAACAGCACTGTGCCTATGAATTCAACCGCTACCGCATGGCCATGTTCCCGCGGGCGTATTTCGAAAAAGACAACGATGCCCGTACCGGATCAAAGGGAGACTTCATTTTCAAGGATTATGACACGGACGGAACCGAGATCATCTCCATCATGTTCGAGATGAAGAACGAGAGGGAAACGACAGCCACCAAGCACAGAAACGAGGATTTCCTCAAGGAACTGGACAAGGACAGAAGGGAAAAGAACTGTGAATATGCGATCCTGGTATCCCTGCTGGAAGCGGACAGCGACCTGTACAACGAGGGTATTGTCGATGTCTCCTACCGTTATCCCAAGATGTATGTGGTGCGTCCCCAGTTCTTTATTCCCATCATCACGATCCTGCGCAACGCCGCTCTGAATTCGCTCGGCTACAAGCGGCAGCTGCTGGTCGAACAGAACAACAATCTCGATGTGACACACTTCGAAGAGAATATGAACGCCTTCAAGGAAGCATTCGGCCGCAACTATGACCTGGCATCGAGGAAATTCCAGAAGGCAATCGAAGAGATCGACAAGACGATCGATCATCTGCAGAAGACAAAGGACGCACTGCTTTCAAGCGAAAACAACCTGCGCCTTGCCAACAACAAAGCCCAGGATCTTTCCATCAAGAAACTGACAAAAAACGCCCCGTCGGTAGCGGAGCGGTTCGAGGAACTGAAGAAAGAAGGAGAATGATATGAATCTCAGGGAAATGCAGAGAAAATATGCCTATACTCTGGCAAGAGTCGGTCTGAATGTGCAGAAAGGCCAGCCGGTGCTGGTGGAAGCGTGTGTGGAAGGCGCGTCCTTCACGCCGGTCTTTGCCGAGGAATGCTACAAGCTCGGTGCCTCCAATGTCATCGTTCATTATCTCGACGAAGCAAACCTGAAAGTCGCGGCGAAATACCGCGGCGATGCCGAGGTCAGAAAGGTGGAAGAATGGGAAGTGCTGCAGAACCAGCAGTATCTCGATGAAGGCGCATGCTTTGTCAGGCTGGAAGGCGTCAATCCGGCATTGATGGCGGATGTGCCGGAAGCCCAGGCCAATGCCGTCTTTGCCCATATCGATGCTGTCAGAAACATCATGCGCAAAGCCTCCCGGGAGAAACACTGCCAGTGGCTGATCGCCATGATTCCGACAAAGGAATGGGCGGATACGATCATGACGGATATTCCGGAGGAAGAACGTCTGGATGAGTTGTGGAAACTGCTGCTGAAACTGTGCTATATCGACGGGGAGAACGATGTCGTAAAGACATGGGAAGAGAAGAACCGCCGCAAGCAGGAAAAGGGTGAACTGATCGACAGCTATCACTTTACGAAACTGCATTATACCGCTTCTAACGGGACTGATCTGACGGTGGAACTGACACCGGATTCGAAGTTCTGCTTCAAGCGCACGAACATGCCGGCGGATTATGTTCCGCACAATCCCAATATTCCGACCGAGGAAATCTGCACTACACCGGAGAAATTCGGAACGGAAGGAGTTGTCTATGCCTCAAGACCGCTGGTTCTCGGCGGTAAGAGCATCGAGAACTTCGGCTTCCGGTTTGAAAAGGGAAAGGTTGTCGAAGTGATTGCCGAAGAAGGAAAGGAAATGCTGGAGGCGCTTGTCAAAATGGATGAGAATGCCGGCTATCTCGGCGAATGCGCCTTGGTGGAATATCATTCCCCGATCTCGATGAGCGGCCGCGTCTTCTATACGACACTGATCGACGAGAACGCATCATGCCATCTCGCTCTCGGCCGGGGACTGAGCCGCAGTCAGCCGCAGGACACGAAATACACCTTCAATGATTCGATGATCCACATCGATTTCATGATCGGCACCGAGGATATGCATATTACCGGCACGACTGCCGAAGGAGAAGAAATCACGGTCTTCGACCACGGCGACTTTGCCATCTGAGGACAACAGCAGGAAACTGCTGTTTTTCTATGCTAAAATTGGTCAGGAAAAGGAAATATGCTTATGAACGTGAAAAGTCTTCCTTCCCTGCTCGGGGAAGGAAAAAAATATGTGATCCTTGACGTGCTGGTGCGATGGATCTCGCTGGCGGCGGGAATCGCCATGATCTATGCTGTCGCCCTGACCATGGATGCGCTCTACAGCGGTCTTTCCGGCGGCATACTGGGTCTGTTTGCCCTGATGGCCGCAAGCGGGGCGATGTTTGTCCGTTATCTCTGTATCCGCGCTTCCTGCCGTTTCCGTATTTCTGCTTCCATGGCAGTCAAGGAAGGACTGTATGACAGGATCGTCAGAAAGGCTGAGGCTCTGGGCGTAGATGTCGATGAGATCGATGATGCACAGCTGAATGAAGAAGATGTCAGCCGTACGGCGGAGTATTACAGTTCCGTCCTGCCTGACATGATCTATACGGCACTGGCAGCTCTGACGATGTTTATTATCTTTTGTATTCTCGACTGGAAAACAGCACTTGTATTGCCTGCTGCTGCGGCTGTCTGTCTGATTGTGATTCATATGATGAAGAAAAACGGAAAGCAGCTGGATACAATGCTGAAATATGTCCCGGCAGCTCTCTATACAGGTGCGGCTCTGACGATTGTCACGGTTCTGCTGGAACTGAAGGGACATGCCGTTTCGATCTACGGATGTCTGATGGTGATTCTGATCCTGGCGGAATTTCTGCTGCCGTACGGACAAAAGGAAATGAATCCGGGTTCCGTGCCTGCCGGCAGAATGGCTTCCGGAAGAATCATCGCTTTTCTGAACAAGGAAAAAGGAAAGGACGGTGACAGCGAATGAAACACTCCGTCCGTAAAATCATGAACCGGCTCAAACCGCTGCACGGGCGGATGACCCGGTCCTTCTTCATGAAGCTTCTCGGATATCTCTGCGGCACGATGATTCCGGTGCTTGCCGGCTATGCGATCCTGCAGATCATCGGCCACAGTAAAAACCTCTCTCTGGGACTGCTGATTGCCGGCATTGTGATATGCGCGCTTCTGAAAGCATTGATGGAATATGAAGTACGGAAATCTGAACGTAATATCGCTTTGCAGATTCCGTCTCTTCTGATGGAACAGCCGGAAAACAAAGAGGATATGGAAGTGCTGCAGGATTTCTTCAGCCATACATTCTCTCTTTGCGCTGTTGCGGCTGTGCATTCTGTTGTTATCGTGATCCTGCTTTGCAGATATCATATGCTGACGGCGCTGCTGGCACTTTCAAGCTATCTGGTGACAGGTGTCGTTCTGCCGTATCTGCATGTGCTGCGCTATGGCGGAAGCGAAGAGGAAACGGAAGAAGATGAAGCTTTGGAAGAAATGGATCTGCTGGAAGAGCGGGAAGAGGAACAGCTTGTAAACAGCCGCGCTGAAGCCCTGATGACGCTTCTGACAAGCCTGTTCGTGATCATGATGATCATTGCTGTCATCCTGCTGTACCGGCAGGGAACGATGGTGTATGAAGGAGCGCTGATCACAGTTGTCGCTTTCATGAGTTCCTTTGTGCCGCTGAAAGATATGAACAGACATCTGAACGCAGCCGCGGATCTGACTGATATCATCAGCAGACTGCCTGATCAGGCGGAAAAGGAGAGTGCTTCATGAGTGAACTGATGCGGTTACTGCTGATTTATCTGGCTCTGATGAATCTGGCGTCATTTGCCATGTACGGGGCTGATAAAGCCAAGGCAATCAGAAACAGCTGGCGGATACCGGAAAACGCCCTGCTGATGAGCGCGGTGCTCGGCGGTGCGTACGGTGCCTATCTTGGCATGAATTTCTTCCATCACAAGACAAAGCACACATATTTCCGGATTACCAATGCCGTCTGCGTGGTTCTCTGGACCGGACTGCTTGTCTGGTGCCTTCTGAAAGGTGTGTAATACTTCTGAACAGATAAAGAAAAATGTCCATGTGCTTATGCATGGACATTTTTGGTTTCAGAGATTTCTGCAGTCGGAAATCTTCCGTTTGATGCCGTTGAGAATGACATAACCTTCCGGCGGATCTTCGTGGACGATATAACGCTTTGCGTCGTTTCTGCTGTCGTGGTTATGACCGTATTTTGTTTCGCAGGTCAGATCCTGCGAAGCTTTCACAGTGTGGCCGTCATCCGACTGTGGCGGTCTGCGTTTCGCTGCTGCGCGGGACGCACTCACGATGGTGAATATTGCCACAAGGAAGATCCATCCGGCAAAAATGAAGAGGAACGGCATTACTTAGCGCTCTCTTTGACGGCCTGTGCGAGTCCGGCAAGACCCTGGATCTCGGAAGGAATGATAATCTTGGTGGCCTGACCGTTGGCTGCTGCCTCGAAGGCTTCAAGACTCTTCAGCTTGATGACTGCTTCGTCGGCGCCGGCTTCCTTGATGGCTCTCAAGCCATCAGCGGTTGCCTGGTGAACGGTACGGATCGCTTCCGCCCGGCCTTCAGCCTCGCGGATTTCCTTTTCCTTGGAAGCTTCGGCAGCCAGGATCGTCGCTCTCTTCTGCGCTTCGGCTTCGAGAACCGCGGATTCCTTGCGGCCTTCTGCTGTCAGGATCATGGACTGCTTTTCGCCTTCGGCGGTGAGGATGGCAGCTCTCTTTTCACGTTCAGCCTTCATCTGCTTTTCCATCGCTTCACGGATTGCCGCCGGCGGCTGGATGTTCTTCAGCTCGACACGGGTGACCTTGATGCCCCACGGATCAGTGGCAAGGTCGATCGTCTGCAGCATCTGCGAGTTGATCGTTTCGCGTGATGTCAGAGTATCATCGAGTGTCATGTCACCGATGATATTACGCAATGTCGTAGCCGTCAGGTTTTCCATGGCCATGATCGGATTCTCGACACCGTATGCGTAGTCATGGGGATTCATGACCTTGAAGTAGACGACCGAGTCGATTTGCATCGTGACGTTATCCTTGGTAATGACAGGCTGGGGAGCGAAGTCGGCAACCTGTTCCTTCAGAAGAACGCGTCTCGAGATTCTTTCGATGAACGGAATCTTGAAGTGCAGGCCGGCATGCCAGGTCGTCTTGTAGCGGCCGAAGCGTTCGATGACATAGGCGTTTTCCTGCGGCACGACATTGGCGCAGGAGAACAGGGCAGCAATGACAATGATTGCCAGTACTGCTAAGACAATGATGCGGATAATGTTTTCCATGTTGACCTCCAACCTGTTATTCAGGTAATACAAACTGTTCGCCGTCGGTGAGGATGGTGACAGTGTCGCCTTCCGCCTTCAGCAGCATGCCCAGGACATTCGCGTACCGGGCGTGATAGATATGATTGTCCTCGCCGACGATATAGATGTAGGTATCGCCGCCCTGGACGATTGTTTCGATTTTCCGGATGGTGATTGTTTCCTCATGGAAGCTGGAAAGATCGATTTCTTCCGTCGGGGTGTAGTTTTCGCCATGGATCAGATGGCTGTATTTTTCAATGACACCGGCCTGGGTGGTGGCTGTTGCGACCATGTTGTATTGTTCGACATTGACGATCGCGTACATCTTGACCAGACCGTTGGCATCCTTGAGAACCATGATGTAGGCCGGCGAGCCCTCTATGTTGATGAGGCTCGGGAAGGAGGCCTGATATCTCTTTTCCTGCACTTCGCCTTCGGCACTCTTCATTGCTGAGAATTCGTCGGCACCGGAACAGGAGATGAATCTTGTTTCGCTGGTTCTTTCGTTGGCCAGCACGAAGCCGATATTGGAACTGTCGCCGTTGACCGAGGTAACACCGGTATAGATCCAGATGTCGCCGTCCTTGGCGATATATCCATAGTCATTGTAGAAGTCTTCGTCCTCGTTTTCCAAAGTCGTGATCTGCCGGCAGTCGGTCTGGGAGAAGATGCTGTTGAAGAAACCATGCTGCAGCTGCGCGTAGTTGTTGTATTGCTGGCAGATCAGATCGCCGTCATAGACAACATCCGCCCACTGCGGTACGGAACCGGCCTGGTAATAATTCGTTTCACCGCTGACCGGATCGGTGATCAGGGCACCGATGACGTTCGTTCCGCCGAAGAGTCCGATCTTGTGTTCGTAGACCGAGGCGACATAATACGGATTGCCTTCCTCGTCGATCTCGAAATGGAGATTGTTGAACATCAGGGTCGGATACTGGAAGCGCAGGTGTCTGTGCAGGTTCTGGGAGAACCATGCCGACGGGACATATTTCATGCCTTCCTTCAGAGCTACATAATCCGCGGACATATCGACCGGGTCAACTATGACATAGCCGGGGATACCGTTGGCTTTGTTGGCGTTCCATTTGAAGAAACCGTCATAGGACAGGGCTGCGACTTTGAACGGCGCGTCCTGATAGTTGATCTGTGTGTAGCCGGCGATGTTGAACTGGCTGACGACCTGGGAAAGGGAACCGATCTTGCGGTCGCCCAGCATTTCGGCGGAAGAGGTGTCCATCAGAGCGATGGAGGAAGAACCTTCGGCCGAAGGAATCAGATCAACCGAACCTTCGTCGACCTTGAAAATCTGGCTGTAGCGCTTTGCATGGAACAGCTTTGCGCTGTAGCCGGCGGATACAACGAAGAAGGCAAATACACAGGCCAGTGCAATGAAGGCTCTGTGTACAATGACCTGCTGTTTGCGGATTACTCCGCAGAGGCCTTTGATCAGGATATAGAGGATGATCATCAGGATCATCATGATCCAGAACAGGCCGCTCTGCAGGTTGATAGGCGGCAGGATCATGTACCAGAGCAGCGCGCTGATCACCAGGGTGATCAGCAGCGGCACAAGGATCATGCCGAGGCTTTCCTTGCCGGTTTCCTTCGGAATGTAGTCACGGATCCGAAGCGGCTTTTTCATCTTTGCGGAAACATTCATCGTCTTCACTCCTTTCGATGTGTGTTCCTTTATACAAAAGGATACAGCATCTGCCGTATCCTTTACATCCTTTCGTGCGGAGTCAACGGCAGACTTATATGAGTCTTACCATTCTCTGCGGACCGGGTATGAACCGTGATGACGATCCGCACCATACAGACTTGCTGTACTGGCTACTCCCTCATTTGAGACTATCATAGCACAGACTGACCGGCAGTCAATAGTTTTTGGAAAAGATTTTTCTGCACAAGGTTCTATGAAAAATGAAACTATATCAAGTACAATGAAACTGCATATAATAAGGAGAAATCATCATGGGACAGACAGTACTGGAAGCGAAAAAACTGAAGAAGGTATATAACTTCAACACTCCCAACGCCTTCGAGGCGCTGCATGACATCAATTTCCAGGTAGAGGAAGGGGACTTCGTGGCAATCATGGGACCTTCCGGATCGGGGAAATCCACGTTTATCAATAACATTTCAACGATCGACCTGCCGACATCCGGCTATGTCTATATCAACGGCAAGGAAGTCCGTTCGATGAGTTCCAACGAAATCGGCCGCTTCCGCTATCAGAACCTGGGATTCATCTTCCAGGACTTTAACCTTCTCGATACCCATACGATGTACGAGAACATCGCCATGCCGCTGTCACTTGCCCATGTCGACAAGGACGAGATCCGCAGCCGGATCATGAAGCTGGCGGAACAGATGGATATTGTCACTCTGCTCGAGAAGTTCCCGAATGAATGCTCAGGCGGCCAGAGACAGAGAGCGGCGATCTGCCGCGCGCTGGTCAATCATCCGCATATCATCGTCGCCGATGAGCCGACCGGCAACCTCGACAGCACCAACTCTTCGGAACTGATGAAGATCCTGCAGAAACTGAACAAGGAGGAAGGCGTGACGATCGTCATGGTCACCCACGATCCGCTGATCACTTCCTATTCCTCCAGACTGCTGTATATCAAGGACGGCAATATCGAGACAGTCCTGGACCGCGGTGACATGACACAGGATGAATATTTCCAGAAAATCGTCGAAATCAATTCCGCCGAGTCCAGGGAGATCCTGCAGAAATGATTTTCCGCGATGCCTTGCGGTCGCTGCGGGATGATTTTACAAGATCATTCTTTTACTGGCTGACTCTGCTGCTGACGACCATGTTCATTTATCTGTTCTTTCATATCATGAACAGCGATCCGGTCGGTGTTGGTTTTCTGGAAGGCGGAACGGATCCGATCGCAACCGGAATCACGATCACGGTCGTTATTATCTGTATGATGGCGATACTGTTCGCCAATGACTTCTTTATCAAGAACAAGGCAAAGGAGATTGCCGTGCGTCTTGTATGCGGAGCGACGGCATATCAGCTGGCACTGTATCTTCTGATTCAGACAACGATCCTGCTGCTGATCGCATTACCGCTCGGTATTTTTCTGGCACAGCTGCTGATTCCGTTTCTCAACAGCGTGCTCAGCACCTACATGCAGAGCGAATTCATTATCGGCATCCATCCCAAGGGCAACCTTCTGACGACGATCATCCTCGGTATGGTCATCTTCTGGATCCTGATGCTCAACCTGAGTTTTGCCCTGAGCACCGGCGCGGCGCTGATGCTCAACCGCAGTTCCATGACCCGCTCCTCCGGCAGTTCGCTGTTCTATAACGCGGCGATTTCCGGCAAGCTGAAAGGAGCGCTCTGGCTGGTGCTGTTCCTGGCGCCGGTCGTGCTTTTCTATATCAATCCGAACTATATCATCGTCATGTCGCTGCTGAGCTTCGTCGGCTTTGTCAAATGCGTCGACCAGGTATTCGTACCCTGGATCAGCAGGCGTCTGAAGAGATTTGACAAGCAGCCTGAGAAAATGGTCTATGAAGGATTCGTGCGTGTCGACCTGCAGCTGATGAAGAACAATATCCTGCTGTTCATGATCTGCGCGGTGCTTCTGACAACGGCGCTGATCGTCAAGCAGACCCCGGCGATCGAACTGATGCTGTATCTGCTTTCGTATATCGTCATGAATGTCCTGCTGTCGCTGGCAATCATGTTCAAGTATTCGACAGAACTGTCGGTTCGTTCGCTGTATTTCCGGTCCCTGAATAATATCGGCTATACCGAAAAACAGCTGCGTTCCATTGCCGGCAATGAAGTGACCATGTTCTATCTGATTATTCTGGCTCTTGCAATGCTGTATCTGGGAAATATTTTCATCTCCCAGATCATTGCCGGAAAACTGACTGTCACCTTTGCCCTCGTTCTGACCGGACTGTTT
>CACYXJ010000063.1 GCA_902778375.1 uncultured Erysipelotrichaceae bacterium | reverse complement strand
TATCAGGTATAGTTGTTTTCAGCGTACACATATTCACGATTTCAAAGAACTTTTGCCTGTTGTCAGGCAGGCAATCTGATTTTTCAGATTCAAAAGATTTCTACTCAGAATTGCTTGATTTCTTTATAGTTATCTCTTATACCGTATTGGTGACACGGTCTGTTTACAGAATTCTACCATACAATGATGCGGAACGGAAAAATCTCCCCTCTGCTTCAGATTACACAGAGAAGAGATTTTTTCCTGTTATTTCATACGCTCTTATCAGTATTCTTTCTTTTCAATGATCCTTTCGGCAATTTTCATGGAAACAAACAATACGCAGACGCATACTGCCAGCAATGAAGCAAACAGAGCATATTCATTGATGGAAGTAAAGAACGCTTCCAGCCTGCTGCTGACATTGATTCCGAGTTTATCCATGAAACCGCTGATTCCGAAGGTCAGCACCAGCAAGGCGCCGTAAATGACAAACTGGACCGTTTTTCCCTTTTCGCTGTTGTACTTGACCCGGATCGGGATCATCATCGACATCAGCAGAATGATCATGACCGTCATCATTATGGCTGTGGGAAGGATATCCGCGAACATCTCAGCCCCGTCGCCGCGGAACAGGATGATTGCCGCCGCGGCAACGATTCCAAGGACCGTGCACAGTAGGCCGAAGCCGATGCCGGAAGACTCGGTCTGCCGGATATTTCTGAGTATGCTAGAATAACATTAGTAATGATGAAGATACCTGCTGCTCAGAACTGAATACAGCATCTCCAACTCACCGGTCATACGCCCATGAGGAAATAGTCCGAAAGACATGACAATTGCATGGTTTTAAAAAGGAAGGGATTAAAATATGTCAGAGTATTCCAAAGAATTGATTGAAAAACTGAAGAAAGCACAGAATATCGAGGAAGTGGCCCAGCTGCTGAAGGAATATTTTCAGGACGAATCTGAGGCAGAGAATGTCTGGAAGAAACTGGAAGCTTTACGCAGCAGAGAACAGAAACTGTCTCTGGATGAATTTACAGCAGTGACAGGCGGTGGTGACTGGCCGGATGAACCTTGCTGGGATGTCGTGAAGCGCCCGTGGTAACTGCCTCAAAACAAATCGGAAGCTGCCCGATTACCAGTATCTTTCAGCACAGCCGTATCCATACTGCAGTGCAGAGTTTCCGGAGTGAACACAAATCAAAAGGTCTGCTGTCAATACAGACCCTCTTTTTTGTTTTTACGGTATTTTTAAAATACAATTCCGTTATGCTTTCAGTTTTCTGTCCGCAGACTGATGCGTCCGACAGATTCCATGCGGATCAGTTTGGTTTTGACAGCTTTCGGTGTTTCAATACGCACCAGCATCCATTCATCATCCGCATCCAGGATCATATTGGAACCATGCCGGGAATTGCCATACATCATAATATCAACATCCTGATGATCTTCCTTCAGGTCGATGTTGACTTTCTGATTGAAACAGGATCGGGCCACCTTTACAAGAGCCTTGCGGTCCTCGTGATAAGATGTGCCCTGCATTGCAGTCATCTGCCGTTCCAGATCACTGATTCTTTTTTTCAGGGAGGAAAGTTCCAAATAGGCAAGCAGGCCGAATATGCCGAATATAAATCCTATATACTGCATTTATTCTTCCTCCTTTACAACCTCAAGAGAAAGTACGGATGACAGCGGAATCAGCTTTTCAATATGTCCTGTTTTCGTGTCGGCAGAAACCTTCATCCAGTTTCCTTCAAAGGCAAGGATCGTGCAATCTGTATTGTACAGATCGATATCAGCTTCATCATCAAAAAAGCTGAGTTTTACTTTCTTTCCGACGGTATCCTGCAGCAGTCTGCTGATTCCTTTCGGCATCTCTGCGCCGGTTTCGTCCGTGACATCATCCTTCAGCAGATAGTCGCAGCTGACATTGAGCAATGAAGCAATATCGCTGATCTTATCGATATCCGGCATCACGGCACCTGATTCCCAGCGGCTGACAGTCTGTCTGGTAACACTCAGGCTGTCGGCAAATTCTGTCTGGGTCATGCCCAGATCTTTTCTTTTCCTGGCGATCTTATTTCCCAGTTCGTTCATTTTCTGAACTCCTTTCCTGCTTTTCATCTGCATTCTAGCGGCAGGACAGCTTCAAAACAAGCAGATATCACGTTCAAAATGTAACACAGCAGTTTACATTTCGCCGAAATAAGTATTTTTCGCACGAAAAAAGGCAATACCCAGACGGGTACTGCCTAAGCGGGAAACTCAGAATTCTTCGCCGTTTGTTTCGCAGACTTTCTTGTACCAGTAGAAACTGTCTTTTCTTTCTCTGTGCAGGTCGCCGTTGCCATCGTTGTCCTTGTCGACATAGATGAAACCGTAGCGCTTCTTCATTTCGCCGGTAGATGCGGAAACGAGGTCAATGCAGCCCCACATCGTGTAGCCCATCAGATCGACACCGTGCTCGATTGCGATTGCCATCTGTTCGATATGCTTGCGCATATAGTCGATTCGATAGTCATCGTGGAACTTGCCGTCTTCGCTTCTTTCATCGACTGCACCGAGACCGTTTTCGACGATCATCAGCGGGATCTGGTATCTGTCATAGACAGCTTCGAGATAGTAGCGCAGTCCCTTCGGGTCGATCGTCCAGCCCCAGGCGCTTGCTTCGAGGTACGGATTGGCAACACCGCCGAACAGGTTGCCCTTGCCTTGCAGCAGACTCGGATCGGTAGCCACTGTGTTGGACTGGTAATAGGAGAAACTGTAGAAGTCTACCTTGCCGGCCTTGAGATCTTCAGCATCACGTTCTGCCAGACTCTTCATGTACTCGGGATCCACACCGCACTCTTTCCAATAGGTCGGAGCCCATGCCGGATACGCACCGCGCACATGCACGTCACCGCAGTAGAAATTGAAGACACGGTCTTTTTCAAGAGCGGCGAGGACATCATCCGGACGGCAGGAATACGGATAGTTTGCCGAACCGGCAATCATGCAGCCGACCTTGTTTTCCGGGTCGATTTCATGTGCCTGAACAACTGCTCTGGCACTGGCAACAAACTGATTGTGAAGTCCTGTAAGACGTCTTGTCGGATCGTCCCAGTCAGCACCGCCGAAGCTGATCGGTGTGTCATGATCCGGCAGAATACCCAGGCCGTAAATGTCGCCCATGCCGGGGATTGTTCCGCAGTTGATTTCGTTGAAAGTCAGCCACAGTTTTACCAGACCTTTATACTCCGTGAAGCAGAGTTTGGTGAACTTCAGCCAGAGATCGATGATCTTGGGATTGTCCCAGCCGCCGTACTTATGGGAAAGTGCCAGCGGGAATTCGTAATGGCTGATCGTTACCAGCGGTTCAATGCCGTTTTCCTTGCAGTGAACAAAGATATTCTTGTAGAAATCGATACCGGCCTGCAGCGGTTCTTCATCATCGCCGTTCGGGAAGAAGCGGCTCCACTGTACAGACAGGCGGAAGCATTTGAAGCCCATTTCGGCAAAGAGGTCGATATCCTCTTTCCAGTGATGATAGAAGTCGATTGCCTCGTGGCTTGGATAATAGGTGTCGGGACGCACGCCGGCAGGTGTAATGTAACGCGGTGTGTCAACGGTGCCGCCCATGATGACATCAGGAACACTCAGTCCCTTGCCGTCAGCGTCATAGCCGCCTTCAAACTGGTTGGCTGCGGTCGCACCACCCCAAAGGAAGCCTTTTGGAAATTTAGCCATATTATGATTACTCCTTCTCTTTTTCTGATTTTATTATCCGATATTCAGAGGCTTTTTTCATCTGTTTTCCGATGATATTCCTGAAAAGGAAACGAAAAAAACAGACTGCAGTCTGCCTTTCTGAAATGATGATCGTGTTTGTTCTCACAGAAACGTATATCCCGCTTTCATCAGCACTGTGACTGTCTTTTCAAAGTTTTCCTTTTTCACGAACAGATAATCGGTATCGAACGTGGAAACAGCGAAAACAGCGATTTCATGACCGGCAAGAACACCTGACAGACCGGCCAGAATGCCGGTCAGCGCAAAATCCAGCGGACCTTTGACACGGATGCCGCGCCAGCCGTCCTCCCGGGCTGCTGTGTATGCAGGCACCCTTTCAGCCGGACATACCAGTGATATCTCATGATCTGTCCGGGCAATAAAGCAGAAATCCATATCGCAGGCAATATCACGGAATGATGTGACCTTGCATACGGTAAACTCACCGTCCAGTTTTTCCAGTTCCATACATCGTTTCTCCTATGCATATCATACACAGCAGAAAAAGAAACGGATACAGAATCTGTATCCGACGGCAGTATCATTCATTTCCTGCAGATGAAACAGGCAATTCCCTCAACCGAAGAAACATGTGCTTCGGAATACATCGTTTCCAGCCGTTTTCTGAGACTGTCCTCAGTTTCATACGGCGGTGTGAAGAAGCCTTTCGGCTGATAAAGATGGCTGATGAACCAGTCGGTTCTCGCACATCCTCCTTTGACGTAGAAACATCCGCAGAACGTTCCCCCTTTTTTCAATACCCGGAATGTTTCCCGGTATGCGGCTTCCTTGTCGGGAAAGGCATGAAACCCGTTCAGGGACAGAACGATATCGAAACTCTCATCTTCAAACGGCAGCGCGCCGACATCGCCCTGTTCAAAACGGACATTGTGAAGACTCATGCGTTCTGCCTTTTCTTTTGCCGCATTCAGCATGTCCTCTGAATAGTCCAGGCATGTAACATCCGCCTGCGGCAGCACAGCATACACCGGCATGGTCAGCACACCGGTACCGACGGGTACTTCCAGAATTTTTCCGGCAAAGTCTTCGGGAATGCCGGAAAGCGCCTGTTCCAGATAAGCTGCATTCTTTTTCCCGTCCATATTCCATACCACTCTGCATATCGCTTTTCCAAACAGCGTGGAATAGGTCATCATACCGTCGTAGAATCCGGCATTGTGTCCTGTCGTTTTGTATGCATTGCGGATTTCATCATATCTGCTCATGATTATCTCCCCTTTTTCTTATAACCGCAGTCACAGTACGGTCCGCCGGAGGCAAGCGTGTATTCCCTGATAAAATCAGTTACTCCGCCTGCTTCGCTCATCGTATAATCCAGCCGGCACATTGCCGGTACATAATCGAACAGATCCAGTTCCTTCATCAGTGTGCAGATGCCGCATCTGCTGAAACGGGCTTCGTATCCGCTGCCGTCTTTGTATGGAAGAAATTCCATATTCCAGGAATACGGATTCCTGTCGGCCGCCTTCAGCTTCGCGGTTTCCTTCATGCCTTTGATATCACTGTCAGTAAACTTGTTCTTTCCGCCAAGACGGCAGAACAGCAGCATCGGTCTGATCATCATGGCGCTCCGGTAATACTCGGTCACAGCGTCGACTGACGGTTTTTCCGGCAGGGAAAGAAGAAATGCCGACAGCATGGCACAGCTGATGATATTCATTTTGAAGCGGTCTTCCTTCTCGAATTCCGGCAGTTTCTCAATGATCTGCCGGTATTTCGCATGTGCCTGCGACGCGGTTTCCCTGCCGGCGGCAGGATCCATCTTCAGTACAGTCACAAGCTTGTCAGTGAATGATTTTTCAAAAAGCAGCCACATTCCCCATGGCATTCCTGCATATTTCATGCGATGATACCTCCTTTCGCAGATTAGTTAATGCTAACCCTCTCTCATAATAATATGGCAGATTCACTGCCCTCACTCAGATTATGATATTTCTCTTCTTTGAAAACAAGAGATAACGGTTTTCTTTCTGAGAAAAAGAAGCGGATCATACCTGACGGTTTCATTGATGCGCCATGTGAAATCTGTTAAATTGATTGTGTATGAAACGCAAGGTAACGATCAACGACATAGCCGAAATGGCGGGTGTTTCGAAAGCAACCGTATCTTTTTACCTGAACGGCAAATTTGAAAAAATGTCTTCGAATACTTACGAGCGGATCAAGGAGGCAATCGAAGAGACCGGCTACAATCCCAGTGTTGCCGCACGCAGTCTGAATGCCAAGAGTTCACACCTGTTCGGTGTCATTATCGGTGATATCACCCGGCCTTTCGCCAACCGGATCGTCAAAGGCATTGAAGACTTCGCCGACGAAAACGATTATATGACACTTGTCGCCTCTTCAGAATTCAAACCGGAGCGGGAAAAGACCTATATCAAGTCCATGCTCGCGCTCGGTGTCGACGGTTTTCTGATTCAGCCTTCTGTCAATTTCAATGAAATCAGTTCCGACCTGAACATCGACAAGCCGATCGTATTCTTCGACTCGGCACCGGCCGGTGAAGAACAGATGTATGTTAAGACCGACAACTACGAGTCGGTTAACGCCACTACCCGGAAACTGATCCGTAAGGGTTACAGGCATTTCATCATCGTTTCCTACAACCCGTATATTCTGCAGACACGTATCGAACGCAGCAAAGGCTGTATCGATGTTCTCGAGAAAAAGAATATTAACTATGACCAGATTATCCTTCCTTCCGACGCCACTGTCGAACTGCTGTCCCAGAAACTGTTTCCGCTTCTGAATCAATATACGGATGTCTGTATCTTCACACTGAACAGCACCCTTCTGCAGCTGACATGGACCGCCCTGGGTTCCTACCGTGAGAGAATTCCGGAAATCGGACTGATCGGCTATGATTATGAAACCTGGTGCGAGTTTGTCACACCGTCTATCACGACCATCTGTCAGCCGTCCTATCAGGAAGGATATACTGCTGCCGGAATTCTCTACGATGCGATCAACGGCGATAATAAGACGGAGCATGTGCAGATCCTGCGTTCGACACTGATGGAGAGACAATCGACAAAACTGAAAAGAAATAAATGAAAAAGACGCAGCCTGCGTCTTTTCTCTTGCAATGTTTTTGTATTCGCTCAGCGCTGGACACGGGCACCGGCACCACCCATGATCGCTTCCACTTCCTTTTTGGAAGCCATGGAAGTATCACCGGGTGTTGTCATTGCCAGAGCACCATGTGCCGCACCGTAATTGACAGCAATTTCAGGATCGCCGGTTGTCATCAGGCCATAGACCAGGCCGGACGCGAACGAGTCGCCGCCGCCGACACGGTCCATGATTTCCAGTCCGTCATAGCTCTTGGACATGTAGATTTCGCCGTCTGCGTAAACCATTGCCTTCCAGTCGTTGACTGTTGCGGTTCTGACGGTACGCAGTGTTGTGGCGACTGCCTTCCAGTTGGGATATGTCTTGACTGCTTCATTGAGCATCTTCTTGTATCCCTCCAGGTTGAGTTCTTTCAGGTTTTCGTCATTGCCCTCAACCTCGAAACCGAGACAGGCTGTGAAATCTTCTTCGTTGCCGATCATGACATCGACGTATTTCGCGATTTCGCGGTTGACCTGCTGCGCCTTCTCTTTTCCGCCGATGGCAGACCACATGGAAGGACGGTAGTTCAGGTCATAGGAAACAATCGTGCCGTATTTCTTGGCGGTTTTGATCGCTTCGACGACGGTTTCGGAAGCCTCTTCGGAAAGGGCTGCGTAAATGCCGCCGGTATGGAGCCATCTGACACCGAGTGTGCCGAAGATGTATTCGAAGTCGAAGTCCTTGGCAGTTGCCTTGGAAATCGCCGTGTTGGCTCTGTCGGAGCAGCCGACTGCGCCTCTGATACCGAAGCCGCGCTCGGTGAAGTTGATGCCGTTGCGGCAGACTCTGCCGATACCGTCTGTCTTCATCCATTTGATCAGGGATGTGTCGACACCGCCCTGGCAGATGAAGTCTTCCATCAGACGTCCTACTTCATTGTCGGCAAAAGCGGTAATGACAGCCGTCTTCAGTCCGAAACATTTTCTCAGACCGCGGACGACATTGTATTCGCCGCCGCCTTCCCAGGCGCGGAACGAACGTGCTGTTCTGATTCTTCCCTCTCCCGGGTCCAGTCTCAGCATGATTTCGCCGAGACTAACTGCATCAAATGCATATGTACCTTCCGGTTTTAAATTCAGATCCATAATCAGCCTCTGATTTCCTTTACGATCTGTGCTGCTTCAGCTGTGATCTTTTTGATTTCATCGAAGCGGCCTTCCTTGATCATATCGCCCTTGACCATCCATGTACCGCCGCAGGCAGCGATCTTGTCGCAGCTGAGATAATCTCTCAGATTCTTCAGATTGACACCGCCGGTCGGCATGAATTTTACCATTGTATACGGAGCAGCCAGTGCCTTGATGGTGCTGACGCCGCCGAACTGTTCAGCCGGGAAGAACTTGCATACGGCAAGTCCCCTCTTGACTGCCTGGGCGACTTCAGTCGGTGTTACTGTTCCCGGATATACCGGAACTTCCTTTTCCAGACAGTAGTCAACGATTTCCGGATCGAAGCCCGGAGAAACGATGAACTTGGCACCGGCGTTCAGGGCTCTGTCCACCTGTTCGGTTGTCAGGACAGTGCCTGCGCCTACCAGCATTTCCGGATAAGCTTTGCTCATGATTCGGATGGATTCTTCTGCCGCATCGGTACGGAAAGTCACTTCGGCACAGGCAAGTCCGCCTTCGACAAGTGCTTTCGCCAGTGGTTCTGCGTCTTTGGCGTCATTGAGGACAACAACCGGAACCACACCGTATGAAGCGAGCTGTTCGTTCATTTTTTCATACATACAAATCACCTATTACCTAACAATAACCGCAAGGGTGACCGGGAATAACCTTTCCGGACACCCTTGCCTTTTTAGTCCGAAAACTCAGCAGTTTTAGTTTTCAGATGAGTGTTTTCTTATTCCAGCGGAGCCGGATACTGGATCTTGGAAGAAGCGAACTCAAACGGCCAGACTGTCTTCCATTCGCCGTCCTGGATCTGAGCGATAGCTACAGAAGCGGATGTGTTGTCTCTGTAGTGCTTGGAGCCGGCAAGATCATATTCTTCTGCGAAGTCGATGTGGGAATACGGCAGAACGATGTTGCGGCCGCCTTCGAATGCACCGTCGATTACGAGGTCGGCAAGAGCCTGCTTGACAGCTTCACCGTCTGTGGAGCCGGCCTTTTCGATCGCTGCCTTGAACAGCCATACGACTGTGTAGGATTCAGCGGAGTGACCGTTCATGTCAACACCATACTGTTCCTTGAATTCCTTGTTGATTTCCACGCCGTTTGTCAGGTCGTTGTTGAATTCGACAACAGAAGCGACACCGTTGGCAGCAGAGCCGAGGTTGGTGATGAAGGAAGGATCTGTGAAGCCGTTTGCCTTGGCAACGATCATCTTCGGCTTGTAGTTCTGTTCCTTCAGTGTGTTGATGAACAGTGTTGCGTCACTGACATAGGAGTCGCAGAGGATTGCATCCGGGTTCATCTGCTTGAGAGCGAGAACCTGAGCGGACAGGTCAGCTGCACCGCCGGAGTAGTCAACTTCACCGACGACTTCGATACCATAGTTGGCAGCGAACAGATTGACGCAGCGAATCAGTTCCTGACCGATGGCAGCCTTGTCTGTGAAGATGGCAACTGTCTTGATTTCCTCGCCTGTCTGCTGGGAAGAATCCTTCAGATACTTCAGCATGTCTTCGACATAGACGGAGTTCAGCGGGCAGAGACGGAAGAAGTAGTCATATGCCTTGTGTTCTTCGTCAGAGAGCTTGTCCAGTGTGGAGATAGCTGTGATCATCGGAACGCCATACTGCTGGCAGACCTGAGCAACAACTTCGGTGACTGTGGACATATGGCAGCCCATCATGACATCGACATGTTCCTGAGTGATCAGACGTTCAGCTTCGGATTTGCCTGTAGCTGCATCGCCGGCGTGGTCGCCGCGGACAACTTCGAGCATACGGCCGTTGACGCCGCCCTGAGCATTGATTTCAGCAACTGCGAAGTCGATGCCGCGGAGAATGTTTTCGCCGATGGCAGCCTTGTCACCGGACATTGCATAGATTGTACCGATCTTGATTGTTTCACCGGTCGGTTCAGCTGTTCCGCTGCCGGAATCGCCGGAGCCTCCCTGGCTTCCGCCTGCACAGCCGGCAAACATTGTTGCGGCAAGAGCCAGCGGAAGAAGAGCCTTGAATAACTTTTTCATGTGGTTTTCTTTCCTCCTCTAATTTCAAAAACCATGATTTATTTAACGCCGAACTGCTACGGCGCGATGTGTGTCGTCAGATACCGAGGTATGCTTTCTTGACGTGTTCGTTGGCAGCCAGTTCCTCAGCCGATCCGCTCAGTGCGACACGTCCGTTTTCGATGACGTATCCGCGGTCGGCAGCAGCCAGCGCCTTGGTGATGTCCTGCTCGACCAGCAGGACGGAGATATTCGATTCCTTTGCCAGGGTCTTTGCGACATTGAGAATATCGTCGACGATATTCGGTGCCAGACCAAGCGAAGGTTCATCCAGAATCAGCAGCTTGGGCATGCCGATCAGGGCTCTGGCGACAGCGACCATCTGCTGTTCGCCGCCGGACAGTGTGCCGGCTGCCTGACGTGCCCTTTCTTCAAGCTTCGGGAACCACTGGTAGCACTTCTGCAGGTTCTCCTGGAAGTGTTCCTTGGTTTCCTTGCTGAAGGCACCCATCTGCAGGTTTTCCAGTACAGTCATATCCGTGAACAGCTGTCTGCCTTCCGGTACCTGGACGATACCGGCATCCAGAATATGACGGGACGACTTCCTGCACAGTTCCTCACCGTTGAAGACGACGGAACCGGATGTCGGACGGATCATGCCGGTAATGGCACGGACCATGGTCGTTTTGCCGGCACCGTTGGATCCCAGTACAGCGACTACTTCGCCGTCGTTCAGATCCAGGCAGATATCCCAGAGAATATTGACAGAGCCGTAACCAGCGTTCAGATTTTCAACTTTCAGCATACTTACGCTTCCTCCTTCTCCTCTTTGTCTTCTGCTTTCGTACCGAGATAGACTTCCATGACATACGGATCGTTCATGACTTCTTCCGGTGTGCCTTCGGCGATCTTTTCACCGTGGTGGAGCACGATGACCTTTTCGCAGAGGCTGACGACTGCCTGCATGATATGTTCGATCAGCAGGATCGTGACACCGGACTGGTTGATTCTGCGGATCAGTTCGATTGCCTCGGCGGTTTCGGTCGGGTTCAGGCCGGCCATGTTTTCATCCAGGAAGAGAACCTCCGGCTTTGTTGCCAGGGCTCTTGCCATTTCCAGACGCTTCTGGTCAGGTGTGCCCATTTCCTTGGAGAGTACGTGTCTCTTTTCGTAAAGTCCTGTGAACTTCAGCACTTCGGTTGCCCGTTCGACAGCTTCTTCGCGTGTCTTTGCGGCGGCGTGGCCGAAGTAGCAGGAAGCGATGACATTGTCCATGACTGTCAGGTTCTTCAACGGCTTCATGATCTGGAACGTACGGGCGATCTTCATGTTGGTGTATTCATACGCCCTCTTTTCCGTCGGCGGATAGTATCCGCAGATCATATTGAAGGTTGTGGATTTGCCGGCACCGTTCGGACCGATCATGCCGGTGATGCCGCCTTTGCGGACAGAGAAGGAAACATCGTTTACAGCTGTCAGACCCTTGAATCTCTTTGTCAGACCGACAACTTCGATTACCGGTTTTTCAGACATGCTCATTTCCCTCCCTTCCTGCTTTCATAGTTCATCATCTGGTATTCCTCAAGAATGTCCAGGGAAGGTTTCTTCAGGATCTTTTCATCGATGAATTTCTTGAAGTCCGAATCCATGTACCAGCCAAGAATGCCGGACGGACGGAAGCGGATGACAACCAGCAGCACGATCGCGTACATGATCATGTTGATGCCGGGCAGGACTCTTGCGAAATTGGCGCGCAGGAATTCTGACAGCGGGATCATGATCAGGCCGCCGACCAGCGGTCCTTCCACATATGCGGCTCCACCGACAACGGCCGGCAGAACGAACTCTGTCGATTTGGCCTGAACCATCAGGTCCGGGTCGACATAGCGGATATAGCTGGCATAGAAGAAACCTACGAAACCGGCAATGACTGCGGAGATAACGACTGCGATGACCTTGTACTTTGTCGGGTTGATGCCGATGGCAGCAGCCGCGTCTTCGTCTTCACGGATCGTTTTCAGGGCAAAGCCGATCTTGGTGTTGTCGATCTTCTTCATGATGATGTAGACAACGACCATCATGATCAGACCGGCATAGTAGTAAGGAACCTTGCTGGTAAAACGGAACTGCGCCAGCGAATCCTCGCCGAACGGCAGACCGACGCCGCTGGCTCTTCCGAAGAATTCCGAGTTGATGATGAACTGTCTCATCGATTCAGCGAAAGCGATCGATACCAGAGTGAAGTACGGTCCCTGCAGAATGAAGCATGGGAAGAAGATCACGCCGGCAATCAGACCTGTAACCAGCATGGCCAGAATCGAAACAGCCCACGGGTTCCAGCCCAGTTTCGTAACGACCAGACAAACGGTATATGCTCCGATTCCCATATATGCCGCCAGACCCAGGGAATTCTGGCCGGTCATGCCGCCGAGAATATTCCAGGCCATCGACATGGTGGAAATATAGAACACGAGAATAAAGATGTTGATGATATAAGGTGTCTTGATGACGACCGGCAGCAGAACGAATACTGCCAGGAGCGCGCCGATCACGATTGCAAGATTGCGGTGATATCCGCTGACAGCTTTTTTGATATCCATCGTTATCTCCTCCTCATGATCAGCAGCTGACGTACGACCAGGATCACGATAAATGTGATGAAGACGATCATGTCGCTGTAGGAAGGACTGATGAACAGTGCGCTCATCTGTTCAAGCAGACCCAGCAGGATACCTGCGAAGAAGGCGCCGGGAATCGATCCCAGTCCGCCGACAACGACGACGATCAGGGCTCTGAAGCCAAAGCTCGCACCGGCTGTCGGATAGATGGAATAGAACTGTGTCAGCAGGCATCCGGCGATACCGGCCAGGGCAATGCCCAGTCCGTAAGTCAGGAGATAGATTCTCTTGACGTTGATACCGCAGACTTCAGCACCGACCGGGTTCTGCGACACGGCACGGATCTGTTTTCCTGTTGTCGAATACTTCAGGAACGAGAACAGTGCGATGGTGACGACGATCAGAACCAGGAAGCTGATCAGCTTCGGCAGCGCCACGGAAACCGGACCAAGCATGATGTTGGTCTGGGAATAGGATGTGCGGATCGACTTGTAGTCGGAACCGAACAGAACCAGGGCGCCGTTGGACAGCAGCAGGCCGAGGCCGACTGTCAGAAACAGCAGATTGGTGAAACTCTTTGTCTTCAGCGACGGCGTGATCAGCGTATGCTGAATGCCGGCACCAAGCAGAAACATGATGAGAGCTACCAGCGGAAGTGCAAGATACGGGTCAATTCCAGCGTATGTATACAGCATGTAAGTCAGATACATACCGACCATCAGCATTTCGCCGTGGCAGAAATTGACGATTTTCATAACACCGAAGATGATGTTCTGACCCATGCCCATCAGGGCATAGAAACCGCCAAGCAGAATTCCGTTTACGATAGCCTGTAACAAAACATCCATAAACAAATCCCCTTTGAATTATTATTGTTCCCGAAAGAGGATTACTCCCCTTTCCGGTCTGATATATATCTTTATTTTATTGCGGCTGTTTGCCGATGTAAGCGAGAATTCCGCCGTCGACATACAGAATGTGTCCGTTGACGAAGTTGGACGCATCGGATGCCAGGAATACAGCCGGTCCCTGCAGGTCTTCCGGAGTTCCCCAGCGGGCAGCAGGTGTCTTGGCGACGATGAACTGGTCAAACGGATGTCTCGATCCGTCCGCCTGTCTTTCTCTTAACGGTGCGGTCTGAGGTGTGGCGATGTAGCCCGGGCCGATACCGTTGCACTGGATATTATGTTCGCCGTATTCGGAGCAGATGTTCCTTGTCAGCATCTTCAGACCGCCCTTGGCAGCTGCATATGCGGATACTGTTTCTCTGCCCAGTTCAGACATCATCGAGCAGATGTTGATGATCTTGCCGTGGCCTTTGGCAATCATTGAAGGAATGACAGCCTTGGATACGATGAACGGAGCGTTCAGGTCAACGTCGATGACCTGACGGAAATCAGCTGCGCTCATTTCAACCATCGGAATGCGCTTGATAATGCCGGCATTGTTGACCAGGATGTCGATCGTGCCGACTTCTTCCTCGATCTTTTTGACCATTGCCTGTACCTGCTCTTCATCGCAGACATTGCAGACATAGCCATGCGCATCAATTCCGGCTTCCTTGTAGGCCTTTAAGCCGTTTTCTTTCTTTTCTTCGCTTAAGTCGTTGAAGCAGATTGTCGCACCGGCTTTCGCAAACGCCGTTGCGATGGCAAAACCGATGCCGTAACTGGCGCCTGTCACAAGTGCAACCTTGCCGTCCAGTCTGAAATCTTTAGGATCAAACATATTCTACCTCTCCCATTTTTTCTAAACCGGTCATTTTGGTAAACCGGTCAACTAAATATATTATCATTCCCGTTTTCCGTTTTTGCAAGCGTTTTCTTTTTTACATTTCTTTCATTTTTCTTACATGTTTTCAGACTTGAAAAGAATATGTTTCACACCTGGCAAACAGCCCTTTTTATGCCGGTATTTTCGCTTTTATGGCAATCTATCATTTATAATAAAAATGAATCATAAGAAAGGCGGAAACAATCATGAGTGTGTTTACAGGAAAAGAGAAGCTGAAACTTGGTTTCGGACTGATGCGTCTGCCGCGGCTGGCGGACGAGTCGATCGATATCCCCCAGGTCTCGGCAATGGTCGACCGTTTTATCGAAGCTGGCGGAACCTATTTCGATACCGCGTTTGCCTATCCGGGAAGCGAGGAAGCGATCCGTCAGACACTAGTGGAGCGCTATCCGCGTGACTCCTATACCCTGGCTTCGAAGATGATCATTTCACCCGGCAGCAACGTCAGCGAGGAAGAAGTCAAACAGGAAATCAAAACCAGTCTCGAACGCAGCGGTGCCGGTTACTTCGACTACTATCTGGTCCATGCCGTACAGCGCACCAACTATCAGAAATACGAAGAATACGGTATCTGGGATTATGTAAAACAGCTGAAGGAAGAAGGGCTGGTCAAACATTACGGCTTCTCCTTCCATGCCGATCCCGAACTGCTGAAGGAACTGCTTGAAAAGCATCCGGACGCGGAATTCGTCCAGCTGCAGATCAATTACGCCGACTGGGAAAACCCAGGCGTGCAGTCCCGCAGAAACTATGAGATCTGCAAGGAATACGGCAAACCGGTCACCGTCATGGAACCGGTCAAGGGCGGTATCCTCGCCGATCCGATCGATTCGGTCAAGGCGATATTCGACCGTGAGAACAACGGCATGTCCTATGCCTCATGGGCTCTGCGCTTCGTCGCATCCAAGGACAACCTGCTGGCAGTCCTGAGCGGCATGAGTTCCCTGCAGCAGATGGAGGACAACCTGAGCTTCATGAAAGACTTCAGACCGCTGGACGCCCACGAGGAAGAAGTCATCAGGGAAGTGCAGGAAGCTCTGGACAAGGACCAGTCCATCCCCTGCACAGCCTGCCATTACTGCACCAAGGGATGCCCGATGTCGATTCCGATTCCCGAGATCTTCGCCGTCGAAAACCGCAAGAAAGGCAGTCCGGAGTTCCGCACAAAACGGGAATACACGATCGTCACTGCCGGTCAGGGAAAAGCTTCCGACTGCATCCAGTGCGGTCAGTGCGAAGCAGCCTGCCCGCAGCACCTGCCGATCATTTCCCTGCTCGAACAGGCCCGTGCGCTTGAATAAGACCCGTAAAAAAGATTCCATGCGTTGGAATCTTTTTTTATTTATACCTTTCCGCATTCTCCGACCGGTCATGGAAGAATTCGATTTCTTCATGGAGCGGTCCGTAGCAGAAAGCGATACGGGCCGGGATTTCCGGATCGCTGGGAATGCATACATCCTTCGGATCCATGAACACTTCATAACCGGCATCACGGATGCGCTGTGCCAGGGAATCGATTTCATCCGCATAGAACGCGAAGTGACGGATCGCCCCTCTTTCCAGCGGACTGCTTTCGTCATTGCCGATTTCCAGCCAGCAGTTGCCGGTCTCGATCATCATGCCCTTCGGCCACTCCCGGACGACGGGAAGACCGAGCACTTCGGTATAGAATCGTTTTGTTTCCGCAAATACTTCCGGACTGTCGCATTTCATGGAAATGTGATGAATTCCTTTGATCATATCCTTGTCACCTCTTTCCTTAACTCTATACGAATTTCCCGGTATTTGTCACCTCGGCGTCTTCGTACTATGATTATGTGGCACAGGATGCAGTCATGAGACGGCATATCTGTGGAATTCCTTTTTAAGGAGGTAACATGAAACATCTGAAGAAGAGTTTGTGCAGCCTGATAAGTGTGCTGCTTACCCTGTCTCTGGCCGGCTGTATGAAGAAGCCGGTCACGATGATCAATTTTGAAGGAATGCCGAAGGAAAGTGTCGAACAATGGATGGCGGACAACTCCGTCAAAACCGACTCCATCGGTTATTCCTATGAGTACCACGAAACAATGAACAAGGACACAGTCATTTCCCAGACACCGGCAGCCGGTGAAATTCTCAAGGATCAGCCGATCAGCTTCGTCCTCTCCAACGGACCCGATCCGAACGCGGAAATCTCCTTCATCGACTTCCGGGGCATGAAGCTGGAAGATGTGCAGAAATGGTTCATCAACGAGCATTTCTCTCGTGTCAGTGTCGAATATGTATATGACCCGACGATTCCCGAAGGCCAGTTCGTCGGTATGAACATCACCGACGGAAAAGCCCGCCGCAGCGACCAGATCGTTATTAAGATCTCAGCCAGCGCCGAGGATGCCGGAGTTGCCGTAACCGTTCCCGACATGTCGGGATGGACCCGCGGCAAGGTCGAGGAATGGGCAAACACCAATAAGATCAATGTCACCTATTCGGAAGTCAGAAGCACAACCGTGCAGGCAGGATATGTCGTGGCGGTGGAACCGGCAGCCGGCAAGGAAGTTTTCCGCCGTGACGGTCTCAAAGTCACCCTTTCCAAAGGACCGCAGGTCGCAGCCATTGATCTGACGAAGAAAACACCGGCGGAAATCGAAGCCTGGGGCAAGGAAAACGAAATTCAGATCTCCTGGATCCAGTGCTATAACAGCGCCGCCAAAGACACAATCTACCGCAACGAACCGAATACCGGCACCATGAAACCCGGCGATATCATGAAAGTATACAAGTCAGCCGGACCGGTACCAATCACCAGCTTTGTCGGCAAGAAATATCAGACGGAATTCACACCCTGGTTCAATCAGATCAATCTGAACTATACCGGCAGCGCCAACCTGAAAGTCACTGTCACCGAAAAGGAAGTGACAGACAAGGAAAGCGGCGTCATCCTGGAACAGGCCCCGACAGGTGGTACCCTGAATCCGGGCAGCACGATTGCAATCGTCGTTGCCAGACATGTCGATCCCAAGCCGGATCCCAAACCCGATCCCAAACCGGATCCGCAGCCTGAACCGGAACCGCAGACAGTCGAGATTCCGCGCATGACCGGATATTCCGAATTCGACTTCAAGCACGCCTTGCATGCCTATGGCGTCGTGGAAGGCACGCGCAACGAACAGTACAGCGAAGTCATTGCCAAAGAATACATTATCCAGAATGATTCCGGCACCTTCGAACTGAACAGTCCGGTCAATTACACGGTCAGTCTCGGACACTTCGAATTCGACCCGCATGACTGGGAGAACAAACCATACGAGGATTTTGAAATCTATATCGAAAGCGCCAACCGTCTCGGTGCCTACGTCACCCTGTCACCATCCTATATCGACACCGGCGACATTGAGAAAGACGGTCTGATCGCCATGGTCGAAGGTCCGTTCGACGACGGTTCGATCCATGTCAGAGTCATGAGATACCTGGAAAACACCGATGAGGATCCGGAAGACCATGAAGCCGATCCGCCGGAAGAAGAAACAGAACCTTCCGAAGATGAAACGGCTCCGGAGGAAGAAACTGTTCCGGAAGAGGAAACCGGACCGGAAGAACAGGAAGAAGGAAAGTCCGATGATGAATCGGTTTCCGCCTACATTCTCAACCGTGTATTCATGATTCAGAGAAGCTTCAGACACCGTCTGTAAGAGAATGCAAAAAGGGGTTGTAACGAATAGGTAATTGATGATCACTCATCAGTCACCTTGAGGTTACACCTCTTTTTTTAATTGCTAAGACTGATATATTCATGTTCAACTATGCAT
>CACYXJ010000062.1 GCA_902778375.1 uncultured Erysipelotrichaceae bacterium | reverse complement strand
ATGATGTAAGCCTGCACGTTTTTTTGTTTGTCCCCAGGTTTTGTCCCCAAATTTCATCCCGGATTAGTTTGAACTTTCCCCAAGATTATTTGGTAACCCACTTATTCGTCCGGCCAGTTGCAGATCGTGTAGTACAGTTCTTCGTAGATGTCTGCACTCTGCTCCCAGCTGACGTCGGTTGTCATGGCACTCTTGATGAGGCCCTTCCAGCCCGGCTTGTTGTTATAGTACTGTTCGACTGCCCAGCGCAGTGTGTATACCATATCGTCGGCATTCGGCGCCCAGAACGAGAAGCCGTTGCCTTCGCCGGTGTACTGGTTGAACGGATGTACGGTATCCTTCAGACCGCCGGTCTCTCTGACGAGCGGCAGGGTTCCGTAACGCATGGAGTTCAGCTGGCCGATTCCGCACGGTTCATACAGGGACGGCATCAGGAACAGGTCGGCACCGGCATAGATGCGGTGAGCCAGTTCTTCGTTATAGCCGCAGTAGTACACTGCCTTGCCCTTGTATTCGCTTTCCATCCATTTGAATGCATTTTCTGCATTTGCCTCGCCGGTTCCCAGTACGGCAAACTGGATGTCCATCGCCATGATTTCCCTGATTCTGTCAGTGATCATGTAGATGCCCTTCTGGTTTGTCAGACGGGATACCAGACCGATCAGCGGTACATCTTCCCTGACTTCCAGTCCGAGTTCTTCCTGCAGAGCCTTCTTGTTGGCTTTCTTGCCGGACACATAGGAACGGACATCATAGTTCTTGACCAGCAGCGGGTCGGTCTTCGGGTTCCAGGCAACGGTATCGATACCGTTGACGATGCCCCAGAGATCTTCTCTTCTGTAGCGCAGAACACTGTCCATTCTCTCACCGAATGCTTCGGTAAGAATTTCATTGGAATATGTCGGGGAAACGGTTGTGATCTTGTCAGCATATACGATACCGGCCTTCATGAAGGAAATACCGGAATCGAACTTGATGGATCCGTTATCGAAGTAGCTGTAGTCCAGTCCCAGGCAGCTCGGCAACATGTCGACACCGAAGTTGCCCTGGAATGCCAGGTTATGGATCGTGTATACATGCTTGATCTGCTGATAACGGTAGTCATCCGCGTAGATGGCATGGCAGAGAAGCGGAATCATGCCGGTCTGCCAGTCATTGCTGTGAATGATGTTCGGCCACCAGTTGATGAAATAGATCATGTCCAGTACGGATCTCTGGAAGAAAGCGAATCTTTCGCCGTCATCTTCGTATCCATACAGGGAATCTCTTTCAAAGTAGCCCTGATGCTCGATGAAGTAATAAACGACACCGTCGACCGTTGCTGTGTAATATGTTGCCGGCTGATCGATCCATCCGGAATGAACCTGGATGGTTCCCAGTCTTTCCAGCTGGTCATAGTATTTTTCAATGACCTTCTTATAGAGAGGGATTACAACACGGACATCATGGCCGCGCTTTGCCAGAGCCTTCGGAAGTGCTCCGAGAACGTCTGCCAGACCGCCGGTCTTGATGAACGGAAGTGCTTCGCCGCCAACAAACAGTATGGATCTTGTCATATTCTATCTCCTTCTAGATGTGACTCAGATCCGGTCTCTTCTTGCAACGTAAACCGGTTCTTCGTCTGTGCCTTTCAGTTCCTTTACATGGTGGATGATGGCATACTTGTCCACAACAACGTGATCCAGTTTTGCCTTTTCACCGATGAATGCGCCCGGCAGGAGGATGCAGTTCTTGACAACTGCGCCTTTGGAAATCGTAACGCCGCGGCTGATAATGGAATTCTCAACCTTGCCTTCGATGACTGCGCCGTTGGCAACAACGCTGCCGGTAACGCTTGAGCCTGTTCTGTACATTGTCGGGCTGGAGTCGCTGGTCTGTGTGTAGACCGGCCATCCCGGTTTGAAGAGTCCGTCAGCGACGCTTCTGTCTCTCAGTGCCATGCTTGTCTTGAAGTAGGCTTCAAGTGTGTTGATGCAGGCAACGAAGCCTCTGACAGGATAGCCCTTCATTGTCAGTTCGCCGAGTGAATCTCTGAGGATGTCCTTGAACCAGTACAGAGAGGAGGTAGCAGCAGCTTTCTTGACCAGTTCAATGAACAGTTTCTTTGTCATGACATAAGCTTCAAGCGAAACATTCTTTGTCTTTGTGTTGCCGCGGTTCTTGTCGAACCCGGTAACGTTCTTTTCCTTATCCAGTGTCAGGACGTCACAGCCGAGGAAGCTTGTCTTTGCTTCACTTGTGGAAGTATAGAGGACTGTTACGTCTGCGCCGGAATTGATGTGAGCATCGAGTACAGTGCTGAAGTCCAGGCTGTAAACGAAATAACTCGGAGCGACGACGACATACGGATTGCGGTCGCCTTCGATGTACTGCATGTTGAGCATATAGTTGGCAATGTCGTGGTTGTATACCGGTGAAGAGAAGTTCTTTTCACCATACAGGACACGCAGCTTGCCGCGTTTGGAGTTGATGTTGTAATTTGTACCTTCACCCAGATGCTCGATAATGTTGCGCGGTTTTTCCTTGCAGTAAACCTGGACATTGTCCATGCCGGAGTTTGTCATGTTACTGAGGATAAAGTCGATCACGCGATAGCGACCCAGGAAAGAGATCGCCGGGACCGGACGGTGTTCCTCCAGACCTTCGACATGAGCGGTATTGTCTTCAAAACTAATGATTCCCAGTGCTTTCATTGATCAGATCCTCCTACTCTGTAACCTTTTTGGCGATCAGTTCGATGTTCTCGCTGTTGGCGGAACCTACAACTGCGCCCGGTGCGATTTCGACATCATCCGCGACGATGCAGCGTGTGACCTTTGCGCCTTCACCGATCTTGGCACCCGGATTGACAACAGTGTCAATGACCTTGGCGCCTTTGCCTACATAGCAGTTTGTGCCGAGGACAGAATTCTTGACTGTACCCAGAACCACGCTGCCCTGTGTGATATAGGAGTTGTCGATCTTCGCTTCTTCACCGATGTACTGCGGCAGAGCGTTGACATCTTCGGTATAGATCTTCCAGGAATCATCACCGAGATCCAGTTCGTTGTTATGCTTGAGCAAGTCCATGTTGGATTCCCAGAGGGAGTCAACTGTTCCTACATCCTTCCAGTAGCCCTTGAATCTCCAGGCTGCCAGAACCTTGCCGTCATTCAGATAAGCCGGAATCAGGTCGTGACCGAAGTCATGGCTGGAATTCGGGTTCTTGTCATCAGCAAGCAGGTATTTTCTCAGTGTCTTGTATGTGAAGATGTAAATACCCATGGATGCGAGTGTGGACTTCGGATGAGCCGGCTTTTCTTCGAACTCATAGATCATGTCGTTCTCATCGCAGTTCATGATACCGAAACGGGATGCTTCCTTCAGGGAAACCTGCAGAACGGCAATTGTAGCGTCTGCCTTCTTTTCCTTGTGGTACTGCAGCATCTTGTCGTAATTCATTTTGTAGATGTGGTCACCCGAGAGAACCAGAACATATTCCGGATCAACCTGATCCAGGAAGTCGATGTTCTGGGTAATCGCATCTGCTGTTCCACGGTAAACATCAAACCCTTTCTGGTCTGTTTCACGCGGTGTCAGAACATAGACGCCGCCGTCGTTTGTGTCCAGGCCCCAGAACTGGTCCTTGGCTACATACGCATTCAAAAGAACAGATTCGTACTGCGTCAGAACACCGACCGTGGAAATACCGGAGTTTGCACAGTTACTGAGTGGGAAGTCGATAATACGGTATTTGCCACCGAAATGGACTGCCGGCTTAGCGACCTTTTTGGTCAAGTCCAAAAGACGGGTACCTCTTCCGCCTGCGAGGATCATGGCCACCATAGTATTAGCTCTCATTATAATTAGCCTCCTGCAACGATTCGCTTTGTATTTTCATTATATTACAGAACCATTTGATTTGTACTGTAAAAAACTACATTTCCGGCACATTTCAGCGTTTTTGTTCACTGTCTGCCAGGTATTCACGGACAACGGAAATAAAATACAGAGAGCCGGTGATCAGTGTGCTTCCGTCCGGCGCAAAAGCCACAGCTTTCCGGATTGCTTCCTGCCAGTCATCGACCGTTTCCGCGCCGTCGATCGAAAGACCGGCCACGGTGTCAGCCCGGTAAAATTCGAAGCGGGTGATATACAGTCTGTCACAGCTGTCCTTCAGCATCTGCGCCATCTTTCTGCCCGGCTTGTCACGCAAAGCGCTGAAGACAATGCGCAAAGGCCTGGGAAGTGAAGCGGTACTGGCGCACAGGGCCCGGATACCTTCTTCGTTATGAGCGCCGTCAATGACGATCAGCGGATCTTGCGACATCGTTTCAAAGCGGCCTTTCCACTGCGAAGCGGCGACTGCTTCTCTGACTTTTTCACTGCCGATGTCAAGACCGAGCAGCCAGATCCCGTGCAGTGCAAGAGCGGCATTGTGTTTCTGATAGTCACCGCCCTGAATCGTATAGGTATGGCCGCGGTAAACGAACGCATGTTCACCGTCATCCCGGTACCAGCGCTTCGGTGAAGAGACAGCGGCGTGACGGGCATATGCCGTATGGCGGATGACGTTCTCCGCCTGCGGCAGAAGGAAGCCCATCGCGCAGTTTGTATTCGGCATGATGATGCCGGCCTTTTCAAATGCGATCTGTTCGATCCGGCTGCCGAGCAGATTGACATGGTCATAGCCGATCGTCGTGATGACATTCAGCACCGGCTTCTTCATGATATTGGTATTGGAAAGACGGCCGCCGATACCGCATTCGAGAATTGCGTAATCCACCTTCTGTTCATAAAACCAGCGCAGGGAAATGACCGTGTCGATTTCAAACATGCCAAGATCCAGTTCTTCGATGTCATCCATTATTTCTTCCAGATAGGCATTGAAGCGTTCTTCCGTGATCCAGCTGCCGTTGATGCGGATGCGGTCGAAATGATGTTCCAGATGCGGTGAAGTGAAGGTCCCGACTTTATAGCCCAGCGCCATCAGAATATCCCGCAGATAGTTGACCGTGCTGCCCTTGCCGTTGGTACCGGCAACGTGGATCACCTGTATCTGATCCTGGGGATCACCGTATTTCTTCATAACGGTGCGAATCGGCAAAAGGCCATGACTGCGGCTGTGCCGCGCCATGACCCATTCGACATCTCTTTTTACATTTTTTTCATTATCGTTCATAGGTCCGGTATCTGCCAGTTGATTTCTTTCAACCCGTTCTGTTTCAGAAAAGCGTTTGCCCGGGAAAAGTGCCGGCATCCGAAGAAGCCGTGGTAGGCGCTTAACGGTGAAGGATGTGCCGCTTCAAGAACCAGATGCCTGCTGCGGTCGATCATCGACGCCTTGCTGCGGGCGTCACGTCCCCAGAGAAGGAACACAACCGGCGTTTCTCTTTCGTTGATTTTGCGGATCACATTGTCGGTGAATGTTTCCCAGCCTCTTCCGGCATGGGAACGGGGTCTGGAATCCTCCACTGTCAGAACGGTATTGAGCAGGAACACACCCTGCCGGGCCCACGGCATCAGATAGCCGTTGTTGGGAATCCGGCAGCCGAGATCGTCCTGAAGTTCCTTGAAGATATTGACCAGGCTCGGCGGGATCTGCACGCCCGGATTGACCGAGAAGCACATGCCGTGCGCCTGTCCTCTCTGATGATAGGGGTCCTGCCCGAGGATCACGACTTTGATGTCGTTGATATCGCAGTTTTCGAATGCTGAGAAAACCTGCTGCTTGGGCGGATAGACAGCTGTTCTTTCATAGGCTTCATGAATGAAGGCGGCCAGCTTTACGAAGTACGGCTGCTTCCACTCCTGTTTCAGCCATGGTGTCCAGCTGTTATGCTTCATGATCGAACACATTCTTTCTTCTGTTCTTTTTCCGCAGCAACCAGAGACCGGCAAACAATGCCAGGCAGACACCGCCGATTGCCAGCGGGATCCAGAAACTGATGCCGGAGGACTCCGATTCCGGTGTCGGAACCGGGAATACCGGGGAAGGAATCGGAACAGTAGGATCGGAAGGAGTGCCGCCCTTGCTTTCAATATAAGCCCTGACATCCGATTCGACCATTGCGAACGGTCTGTCGCCGCCGGTCAGCAGTACGGTATTGAATTCCTTCAGGTTGAAATCATCACCAAGCGCTCCGGTTGCCATATCCTTCAGTTTCAGAAACTGGATGACACCGATGCCGTACGGTGTGATCAGTGCCGGCTGCTCGACGCAGAAATCATACATATCTTTGGCAAAGCCGTCGCCAAGACCCAGACTGGTAAGATACTCGCCGAGTTTCTCTTCATCATAGCCGAGGCCGTTGATGGCAACGTCGCAGACAGCATTGAGCATGTAGTTGACATTCTGGTCATAACGCTGCAGTTCGGCAGAATCCGGGGTGAGTCCGGAATACTGCCAGGCGTAATCCTGTACGTACATCGCCCAGCCTTCGGTGTATCCCATATTGGAGATCACGCTGCGCAGCGGATGCGGCTTCTGGTCCAGGAACCATGTGATCTGATAGCAATGGCCGGGGAAACCTTCATGTGCCAGGGTCGTGAACAGTTCGTTGGTATCACTGACCGCGTCACCGTTGATACGGATGACATTTTCCGTCACGTCGTCGACCGGCGGATTCAGATAGTAGGCGACTGTCGAAGGATTGGCAACACTCGGATCCAGATAGGATGCGATGAAATTCACTTTCGGTCCTTCCGGGAAATCCTCCAGGTGATCCTGCAGGAAATGCAGAACCGTCTCGGCATCCTCCTCCGGTCTTTTTTCATCAAAGTCACCGGCGCTTGTATACATCAGCATCATGTATTCCTGCAGCATGCTGCGCAGATAGGCATCGCTGAAATCGAAGATTTCCTGCGGTGTCATGTCCGTGCTTGTCTTGTATTTCAGCAGCGCTTCATAATATTCCTTGCCGCCGGGAAGATCGTATACGGAATCGCCCCATTTGCGGGAACCCTGCAGTTTCTTCAGTTCCTCGCCTGCTCTCTGATAGGCGGGAATATATTCGTTCAGGACGATTTCGCGGTTGCGTTCCTTGTATTCCTGACGGAACTCTTCGCTGAGACCTTCCATGGCGTCGATACTCTTGTCGAAGATGATGATCAGTTCGTTGTCATCTGTCTTGGCGACGAACTTGTCAATGGATTCCAGGGTGGATTCCAGCGCCTGATCGCACATGAAATAGCCTTCCGATGCCTGCCGTTTTGTCAGATCGATGCATTCATCGATATAGTCATCGGCAGTCGAAAGAACTTCCAGATAGTCGTTGATATCCTCTTCCCGGTAGAAAACAAACTCGGTGAAATTGACCGTCAGATTGTCCAGCACCGCATTGGGAGCCAGGGCGAAATCGAACAGCGGCATCGAATTCATTTCGTTCAGCCGGTTCAGATAGAACAGATAGTTCTGATAATTGATCTTGTTTTCATCCGACAGTTTTTCATAGTCGAAGGATTCCAGTTCCTTAACGGTTTCAACACCGTCCTGGTAGGCTTCCTCATAGCTTTCCCATGTTGCGTCGCCGACAACAAGGTCTGGTTTGTCGATGCCCATCTTTTCATAATCCTTGACGGTGAAGTGCAGTGTCAGATAATCCGACTCCATCGCTTCCTTGAACTCACTGTCCATGAATTCTTCAAACGCCTTGTTTTCATCCCGCTCCGCAAGTGCCCGGACACTGCACAGAGGCAGTGACAGCACGGCAGCAGCGGCCAGCAAAATTTGTTTTGTTTTTTTCATAGTGGTTCACCTTCAGTAACAAAAAAAGTATAGCAAAAAGAAAAAGGTACTGGAAGATTCCGGTACCTCATCGGGTGCATACAATGACGGAAAGCCGCGGCACCTGGATGTCGCTGCGCTCCCCTTCCTCGCTGTCGCCGTTCCTGTTGAAAACGATGTGCCAGCCGGGTTCGAATGTGTAGTATCTGTCGTCATAGGTCGGATTGATGATGACCCGGACGATATTCACATGGTTCTCGTTATCGATGTAGTTGATGTCATAGAAGACGATGCCGCCTTCGGCAACGGACAGACGTACATACTTCTGCACATCCTCCGTCCGTTTGAGACGGAACGCCGGATATTTCTTTCTCAGGGCAATGGCCTTGCGGGTGAATTCGATGATCTCGCGGTTGATATAGGCCCTCTCCCAGTCCATCTGGTTGATGACATCACCGGCGTTGTAGGAGTTGGAATTGTCGTTCTTGGTCGCACAGAATTCCATGCCGGCATGAATGAACGGGACGCCCTGGGCAACCATCTCGGTCGCGATCAGCATCTTCTGACGCTGCTGTCTGGTACCGCGGTCCTCGTTGCTGCAGCAGGCTCTCATCTTGTCCCACAGGGTGGAGTTGTCATGCGTTTCCAGAGCGTTGATCGACTGGTCCGGTGTCGTGAACCGTTTGAAATACGGATCAGCGAGAACATTGGCGCTGAGCGCGCTCAGTACGCCGAACGACATGCCGAGATCGCCGGTGACATAGCCTTTTTCATATTTCTGGTCGTCGGAAGTCTTGCCTTTGACGATATCACGGAAATAATCGTTGAAGTGGCCGATAAACGGCATCTTCCCCTGGTTCATGATCGTCGCCTTCAGGGAACCGTCGATGACTGTCGGCATATCCCAGCCTTCGCCATAGATCATCGCCTCCGGCTTGATCTTGCGGGCGGCATCACGGATGGCGTTCATTGTCCCGACATCGAGAATGCCCATCAGATCGAAACGGAAACCGTCGGCACCGTAAAGATCCATGATCTTTGTGATGATATCCAGGATATATTTGTTCGCCATCGGTTTTTCCGAAGCGAAATCATTTCCGCAATAGGATCCGTTGGAAAGATATCCGGAAGCGTTGTAGCGGAAGAAATAATACGGAACAGTCTTCTGGAACGGTGAAGTCTCGATGTCATAGACATGGTTGAAAACGACATCAAGAGTCACCCGCAGCTGATGTCTGTGCAGGGCGCAGATCAGTTTGCGCAGTTCCTTCACGCGGCTGTAGGGATTGTCGGGATTGCTGGAATAGCTTCCTTCCGGCACCAGATAATGCGCCGGGTCATATCCCCAGTTATATCCTTTCTCCGGATGATTCTCGTCCACCGTCGCGAAATCCATGACCGGCATCAGCTGTACATGGGTCACGCCAAGGGAAATGATATGGTCGAGGCCGGTCGGTATTTCCTTGTGTTTCGTCCCTTCTTCGACAAAAGCTCCGAAGGTGCTGTGACTGCTTGTTCCGGTCAATGGTGAAGCGGTCAGGTCGCGGACATTGGTTTCATAGATCACGGCATCGGTACCGGTGATCTTGTCCTTCAGCGGCCAGTCGCGGATCTTGCGGATCTCGCTTTCATCGATGACCGCGCTCTCTCTGCTGTTGGCAGTCGAACTCAGGGCATATGGGTCGCATGTTTCGGCAATGATGCCGTTGCGCTCGACCAGATACGTGTAGGTCGTCCGTTTCAGGTCACCGTAGATACGGGCCCGGTAGACGCCCCGTTCACTGCGCTTCATCAGATACGGTTTTACGGTCTTGCCGGAATGCAGCTTCAGAATGACACTGACGGCTGTCGGCGCCCATAACGCGAAATCGGTATGAGTGGGAGAATATGTCGCTCCCAGATCGTTGCCGCGGTACATGAAACGGTCGTTGAACTGCTTGGTGTTGACGATCATTCTGTGCTCAAGCGCAACACTCTGGCCATGCTGTTCACGGATCATATAACGGCGGCCGAATTCAAGTCCGGCCGGACCGGTAAGATTATAACGGATACTGCTTTCATGTTCTTCGATGCCGGTAATGATCAGCTCGCTGATATAGCCTTCTTCTCCGGTAATATAGAAGGAATCGGAGCGGCCGCCGTAGAAATTGCGGTTCATCCATACTCTGATCAGTCCGAAGTCATCGAGATAGGCATTGAAATTTGGCATAATATATCCTCGCAGACTAAAAATCAGGCACCCTCGCAAAAAGGTGCCTGTTCATTATATCAGATATTAAGCTTCTTTACGTCCCAGATTTCCGTGGCGTATTCCTCGATGGTGCGGTCGCTGGAGAACTTGCCGCTCTTGGCAATATTGATCAGGCAGCTCTTTGCCCAGCCGTTGCGGTCGAGATAACGTCTTTCGATCTCATCCTGTGCTTTCACATAAGCATCGAAATCCGCCAGAACGAAGTATTCGTCGTTCTTCAGCAGCAGTTCGTCGAAGATCACGCGGAAGTCATCATGGCCTTCTGTCCATGTGCCATTGATCAGCGTGTTCATGACATTGCGGATACGCTCGTCGGTATCGTAGTAATGATGGGCGTTGTAGGAATAACGCAGGTTGTTGATCTCGTCGACTGTCAGGCCGAAGATCACATCGTTTTCCCTGCCCACCAGTTCGTCGATCTCGACGTTGGCGCCATCCAGCGTACCGAGAGTCAGCGCGCCGTTGAGCATGAACTTCATGTTGCCGGTGCCGCTGGCTTCCTTGCCGGCGGTACTGATCTGTTCGGAAACATCCGTACCCGGAACCAGGATTTCGGACGTCGAGACATTGTAGTTCGGCAGGAAGACGACCTTCATGCGGTTTCTGACATCCGGGTCGTTGTTGATGACCTTGGCGACGCAGTTGATCAGCTTGATTACCGATTTGGCGAAGGTATAGCTGCTGGCAGCCTTGGCCGCGAAAATATAGGTGTGCGGATACATCGAATAGTTCGGATCGCGCTTGATGCACTGATAGCGGTAGATGATATTCATGACATTCAGCAGCTGGCGCTTGTAGGCGTGCAGACGCTTTGCCTGGGTATCGAAGATCGAACTCGGATCGACGACGATATTGCAGCGGTCATTGATATGGTCAGCCAGGATTTCCTTGCGCTTGTGTTTCACGCTCAGGAATTCACGCTGGGTCTTGGGATCATCCACAAATTTCAGAAGTCTTTCGAATTCGGTATATCTCTTGTGATAGGACTTGCCGATCTTCTGGTCGAGGAAACGCTTCAGTTCCGGGTTGCTGTAGAGCATCCAGCGGCGCGGTGTGATGCCGTTGGTCTTGTTGTTGAGCTTGCCCGGATATACATAATTGAATTCGCGGAACAGATCGTTCTTCAGAATCTCGGTATGCAGGGCAGCAACACCGTTGACGCTGTGCGAACCCATGAACGCGAGATTCGCCATATGGATCTGGTCGTCACGGATGACGCGGGTTCTTTCCGCCATACCGTAGTTGCCGCCGGAGATACGCATGACATACTGGTAATAACGGCGGTCGAATTCCTCGATGATCATATAGATACGCGGCAGCAGTGTGCGGACATAGTTGACCGGCCACTTTTCCAGAGCTTCGCTCATGACTGTGTGGTTGGTATAGGACATGACCGAACGGACGATTTCGGCAGCGTCATCCCACTGATATCCGTAGTCGTCGAGCATGACTCTCATCAGTTCGGCAATCGCCAGTACCGGATGGGTGTCGTTGAGCTGGATCGCGATTCTCTCACCGAGATTGTCCAGACTCGGATACTGCTTCATATGCGTCGCGACGATACTGTTGATACCGGCGCAGACAAAGAAGTACTGCTGCTTCAGACGCAGGTACTTGCCTTCTTCCGTACTGTCATCGGGATAGACGTTCAGACAGATGTCGTCGACTTCCG
>CACYXJ010000061.1 GCA_902778375.1 uncultured Erysipelotrichaceae bacterium | reverse complement strand
GTTCGAAAAGGAACCGGAAGAGATCGATCCGTATTTTAACGCGGTGATCCACACCGCTGTATCCCATAAGGATGAATATGCCGGTTATATCGATCAGGTTCTTGACGGATGGACATTCGAAAGACTGGGATATATCGAAAAGGCGATCCTGCTGCTGGGCTGTTCGGAGTTTGCAGAAAAAAAGGTCGAGGCCGCCGTCATCATCGATGAATGTGTCGAACTGGCAAAAAAATACTGCGACGAGGATACCTACAAGCTGATCAACCGGGTGCTTGACATTATATGACACAGCGCAAACCGGCAAAAGTCAGTGCTCTTGTCCGCTATCTGCGTAACCGTCTGGAAGGGGATATGAATCTCCGCAACGTGCTTGTCGAAGGTGAGATCTCCAACCTGCGGATGCCGGGACAGAGACACTGGTACTTTTCCCTGAAAGATGAAAATGCCAGCATCAGCTGTGTCATGTTCGCTTCCAGCAACCAGCGGGTGACATTCCGTCCCAAGGATGGAGACAGGGTGCTGCTCCGCGGTGATGTAAGCGTCTATGAAGCCGGCGGTCAGGTACAGATCATCGTCACCGGAATGAAGCTTTCCGGAACGGGCGACCTCTACATGCAGCTGGAGGAACTCAAGAAGAAACTGTATCATGAAGGACTCTTCGACGAAGCGCACAAGAAGCCGCTGCCGGCATATCCGATGGATATCGCACTGGTCACCGGCGACAACACCGCTGCCAGAAAGGATGTCCTGATTACCCTGAAAAACCGCTGGCCGGCTGCCATACTGCATGAGTACCCGACACCGGTACAGGGAAAGGACGCCGCACCGCTGATTCTCGACGCACTGATGAAAGCGGAAAGCGGAAATCACGATGTGATCCTTCTGGTCAGAGGCGGAGGCTCGATCGAAGACCTCTGGTGCTTCAATGACGAAACGCTGGCTCGATATATCTACATCATGAACACACCGGTCGTTACCGGCATTGGTCATGAAATCGACTTCACGCTCTGCGACTATACAGCCGATGTCAGGGCCAATACACCGACCGGCGCAGTCGAAAGGGCAGTTCCCGACATTCATGAGGTCCGGACATTGCTGCGGCAGTATCAGAGCCGCATGAATACTCTGGTCAGTCAGGAACTCTCGGTCAGAAAAACCGAATACCGCCGGCTTGCCGGCCATCCTGTCTTTGCCAGACCGGAACGTCTCTATGGCGAAGCCGAGATGAAACTGGCGGCGATGCGGGATAAGCTGATGCACAGCAGTGACAGCATCGTATACCGGGAAAAACACCTGCAGGAACTGACACAGCGCTTCTATGGCGCCCTGCGGCAGGAAAGCACGAAAATCAAGGAAAGTCTCAACGCTTCCGAAAACCGGATGCGGACAGTTGTTTCCGGCAGGATCATCGAAGCCAGATCACAGATTGTCAAAACCGGAGATGCATTAAAAATGCATACCGGCAGCACTTTGGAAAAAAGACAGAATGATCTATCTGCAACGATCAGGCTGCTGGATGCCTATTCGCCGCTGAAAGTCATGGAACGCGGCTATTCCGTCGTCTACAAGGACGGCAAGGTAATCAGCAGCATTGAAGATACAGAAGTAAAGGATACATTGAAAGTACGCATGCAGGACGGATTCGTCCATGCCGAAGTCATATCGAAGGAGAAATTGCATGGCTGAAAAGAAACTGACATTTGAACAGTCGATGGAACGTCTCGACGAGATCGTTTCCATTCTGGAAGAGAATGACCGGCCGCTGGATGAAACCATTGCCTTGTTTGAAGAAGGTCTGAAACTGGTCCGCTCCTGTGACCGCAAACTGAAACAGTTCGAAACGAAGATCAACGATATCATCCAGAAAAACGAAGGTGATGAAGATGAACTTTGAACAGCTTCTGAAAGAAAAGATCGAAGCACTGCCGCAAAGCAGGGTCAGGGATGCGATGGAATACTCCCTGATGGCCGGCGGCAAGCGCATCCGTCCCAGTCTCCTCTATGCCGCAGTAAGGGGCTACGGCCTGGAAGAGAACATCGCGGATGAATTTGCCTGTGCGATCGAGATGATCCATACCTATTCATTGATCCATGACGATCTGCCGGCAATGGACAACGATGACCTGCGCCGGGGACGTCCGACCTGTCACAGACAGTTCGATGAGGCGACGGCGATCCTTGCCGGTGACGGTCTTCTGACCTATGCCTTCGAGGTAGCAGCTTCTTCACCATGCAGTCCGGACAAAACAACTGCCGCCCTCAGGCTGCTGGCGGAAATGGCCGGAGCAGGGGGAATGGTTCTGGGTCAGTGTCTGGACATCTTCGAAGAAAGCGGAACGACTTCCTGGCAGGACGTGGAAACGATCCAGAAGTACAAGACCGGCTGCCTGCTCAGTGTTCCGCTGATGATCGCCGCGATTCTCGCCGGCCGGCCGCAGGACATGGACGCATGGCACAGGATCGGCAATCAGATCGGACTGGCTTTCCAGATCCAGGACGATATTCTGGATGTGCGTCTGACACCGGAAGAATTCGGCAAGAGCACATCCGACAGTGACAACGACAAAGTCACAAGTGTTTCATTATTTGGGATAGAAACCGCTGAAAGAATGATGAACGGACTGTACGATGAAGCAATCAGTTCCGTTTCCTCATTCGGGGAGTTCAAGGCAGATGAAATCATACAGATGATTTCGGACATCCGCTGCAGGACCAAGTAGGAGGTTTGTATTATGAATCTGAATGATATTCATGATCCTTCATTTCTGAAGAATATGAACATTCACGAAATGGAAGATCTGGCTGATGAAATCAGAACATTTCTGATACAGACGATCTCCCGTACCGGCGGTCATCTCGCCAGCAACCTGGGTGTTGTTGAACTGACGATCGCCCTGCATTATTCCTTTTCTTCACCGCGGGACAAAATCTTTTTCGATGTCGGACACCAGTGCTATACTCACAAGATCCTGACCGGAAGAGCATCCCGCTTTTCGACGTTGCGTCAGTATAAAGGTCTCAGCGGCTTCGAGAAACGCTGTGAAAGCGAACATGATGTCTGGGAGGCAGGCCACAGTTCCACATCCCTGAGCGCGGCTCTGGGCATGGCTGCCGCCCGCGATCTCGACCACGATGACTATCATATCGTCCCGGTGATCGGCGACGGTGCCCTGGGCAGCGGCATGGCTCTGGAAGCACTGAACCAGATCGGAGCCGAGAAAAAGAATATTATTATTGTCTTCAACGACAACAACATGTCCATTTCCCGCAATGTCGGCGCCATGAGCCAGGGATTCTCGCGTCTGCGCACTTCCAAGACATATACGAACATCAAGGAAGGCGTCAAGCGCAGCCTGCGTACCAATGGTGTCGGCAAGGCTGTATATACAGGTCTCAAGAACGTCAAGGACAGCGTCAAATACGCCATCATCCAGGGCGGGATCTTCGAGGAATTCGGGCTCGATTATATCGGACCTGTTGACGGTCACGACATCAAGGAACTGATCAGGGTCTTTGAAATGGCCAAGCACCATGACGGACCCATCGTCATTCATGTCACGACCCAGAAAGGCAGGGGCTATCTGCCGTGCGAAGTCGACAGGGAAGGCAAATGGCACGGTGTCGGACCGTTCGATGTCAAGACCGGCCAGCCGCTGTATGATCTTCCGGAAGGAACCCAGAGCTGGAGCGGAGTGATGAGTTCGACCGTCCAGGAACTTGCCCGCGGGAATCCCGATATCATTGCCATGACGCCGGCGATGATCAACGGATCCAGCCTGCGCCGGTTCTTCGCGGAATTCCCGGACCGCAGCTATGACTGCGGCATTGCCGAGGAACATGCGGCGACGATGGCTGCCGGACTTGCGATTGCCGGCAAGCGGCCTTATCTGACGATCTACAGCAGTTTCCTGCAGAGAGCCTACGACCAGATCAACCACGACATTGCCAGGATGGATCTGCCGGTCGTGGTCGGTATCGACAGGGCCGGACTTGTCGGTGAAGACGGCGAGACACATCACGGCGTCTTCGACATCGGCTTTTTGGCCCCGATCCCAAATATCATCCTTTCCCAGCCGCGCAACGCGGAAGAGGCAAGAAACCTTCTCTATACGGCATTCAACCAGCAGCATCCGTTCTTCATCCGCTTTCCGAGAGGAACCCAGAAAACGCCGCAGAATCCCCAGTTCAGGGAGATTCCTGTCGGTACCTGGGAAATGATCAACGAAGCGGAAACCAACAAGATCATTCTGCTGACGTATGGCGAGATGGTCGATGCCGTGCTGGAAAAGGTCCATGCCAACGATCTGCCGGTGACTGTTGTCAACTGCCGTTTCTTCAAGCCGCTGGATGAGAAGATGCTCGACCGCATCGCTGAAAGCAAAAAGAAGATCGTCGTCTATGAGACGGATCTTCTGACCGGCGGACTGGGATCGCTGATCCTGGATTACTACAACCGGAAGAATATTCAGGCTGATATCAGGAGATTTGGCCTGGAGGATCAATATATACATCAGGGAAGCATCGGTCAGCTCCGCAAGGAAAACGGTATCGATATCAACACCGTTCTGGCCGCCGCACTGGAGGATTAGAATTCTATGATCAAAAACCTGTTCATACAGAACTTCATACTCATCGATCAGCTGAATCTGGAATTGCATTCCGGATTCAGTGCTTTTACCGGTGAAACAGGTGCCGGCAAATCGATCCTGATCGATGCCATTTCCATGCTTGGCAATGAAAGAGCCAGTTCTTCCTTTGTCATGCGCGGAAAGGAAAGGGCAATCGTCGAGGGGACGTTTGATCTCAGCAATGATCCCCATGCCAGGGAAGTTCTCAATGAGGCAGGTTTTGAATGCGGTGACGAAGTCACGTTCACCCGCGAGATCCACGCGGCCGGCAAATCCGTCGCCAGGATCGATCACAGGATCGTACCGCTTTCCCTCATGCGCGAATGCCTGCGCAATGAGATCGATATTCATAACCAGCGGGACAATGCCTATCTGCTCAATACTTCTTCCCACATCCGTCTTCTTGACGCCTATCTGCAGGATCAGAAGCAGCTGGCAGAAGTAAAGGAAGCATATGAAATCTGGCACGGACTGTGTCAGGAAAGGGAAGCTGCCCTGCAGGAAACCTATAATGAAAACGATCTGGAATTCCTGACCTACCAGCTCAATGAAATCGAGGAAGCCCGGCTTGATCCGAAAGAAGAGGAAGAACTCCTCAGCAAGGAAAAAGCCTTCAAGGCCGTCAAGGCTTCATTTGACAAATTCAGCCAGATCTTCGCCCTCTATGACGAAGAACTCTCCGGCAGTTTCTACGAACTCAACCGCACTGTCCAGTCGCTTTCCGAAAGTGATGAGATCAGCAAAGTACAGGAAGCAGTCAATGATGCCTATTACTCATTGAGTGATGCGATGGAACAGCTCCATGACATCGCTTCCGGTCTGGAAATGAGCGAGGAAGACATCAATGCCATGGAGGAGAGACTCTATGTCATACAGCGGCTGAAACGCAAGTACGGCGGCAGTATCGAGCGGGCTCTGGAAAGAAAAGAGGAACTCGCGCGGCAGATCGAAATGATCACTCACCGCCACGAATATCTCGACCGCATGGATGCCAGAATCGCCGCCGCCAGAAAAGTCTATGATGACAAGGCTGCTGTCCTGCATCAGCTGCGAATTAAAAAGGCACCGGATCTTGACCGGGCGATTGCAGTTCATCTCAAGGATCTGATGCTGCCGAACGCACGTTTCAAGACCATGATAGAGGACAGGGAACCCTCACCGGACGGATCCGACCGGGTGGAATTCATGATCTCGATGAATCCCGGAGAAGATCTCAAACCGCTCTCACGCACAGCCAGCGGCGGCGAACTGTCGCGTCTGATGCTGGGACTGAAAGTCATCTTTACCCGTCTGCAGGGAATTTCCACCGTGATATTTGACGAAATCGATACCGGAGTCTCAGGTCCTGTCGCCAGTGCGATCGGTCAGAAGATGCTGACGCTCTCCGAAGACTGCCAGGTATTCGCCGTTACCCATCTGGCACAGGTGGCTGCCTGCAGCGACCGGCATTATCTTGTCAGCAAAGCCAGTGAAGATGATCAGACACGCACGTCAGTAAGTCTTCTGGATGAAGAAGAAAGAATCCGCCAGCTGGCGCTGATCGCCAGTTCCAATATCACTGAGTCTTCTCTCAAGGCGGCAGAAGAACTGTACCGGAGGAACAGGGGATAATGGCGCGGGTTATCTTTCACATCGACCTGAACGCATTTTTCGCCAATGCGGAAGTGCTTCTTGATCCGACACTGAAAGGCAAGCCGCTCGTCGTATCCGGCCATACCCGCCGCAGCGTCGTATCCACTGCCAGCTATGAAGCCAGAAAGTTTGGCATTCACAGCGCCATGCCGATCACCGAGGCGGAGAAGCTCTGCCGCAATCTGATCATTATTGAAGGTCATTATCACTGGTATCACGAGCTTTCCGAACAGTTCATGAAGATCATCCGTTCCTATACCGATCTGGTCGAACAGGCTTCGATCGATGAATGCTATGCCGATGTCACGGAAGTGATCATGCGTTATGAGAAGCCGCTTGATCTGGCCTGGCAGATCCAGCAGAGGGTACTGAAGGAAACCGGACTGTCCTGTTCGATCGGTGTCGGTCCGAATATGTTTCTTGCCAAGATGGCTTCCGATATGAAGAAACCGATGGGTATCACCGTTCTTCGGATCCGCGATGTCGAAGCCAAGATGTGGCCGCTTCCGATTTCTGAAATGCGCGGTGTCGGCCGGAAGACTGTTCCGCTTCTGGAAGATCTTGGTATCTTCACGATCGGCGATCTTGCCAATTACAAGGACAGAAACGAGCTGCAGATGATCTTCGGCAGGAATACCGATGAAGTCATTGCCCGTACACATGGCCATGACAGCCGCCAGATTACGCTCGAATACGACGCGAAATCGATTGGCGTATCAGAAACCATGCTCGAGGATATCACCGACTACGACGAAATCAGAGGCCTTCTCAGAGCTCTTTCCAGAAAGCTGTCCTCCCGTCTCAAGAATGCCCGCAAGGCAGGCCATAGGATACAGCTGCGGATCTGTTACTACAACTTCCGCAATGCCGACCGGTCCATGTCACTGGATCAGCCGATCTGGCGGGCAGACGACCTGTTTGTCAATGCCCTGACGCTCTTCGATGACAACTGGGACGAAGGGGAGGCAGTAAGACTGCTTGGTATCTCGGTCAGTGATTTCGCCAACGAAGACTATCTGACTTCCCAGATCAATCTGTTTGACCAGAAGGATGCCGATGAACAGGAACTGCGCTCCGTGCTGCGTGATCTCAACCGTCAGGTCGGCACCAAAGCCTTTGTCAGAGCCAGTACGCTTCTGAAGGAGAAAGAGTGATGAAGCTGGATGAAGCACTGAAGGAATATCTGATGCATATCCGAATCAATGAAGGTAAAAGCCGGCGCACCGGCATTTCCTATGAAGAGGATCTGAAGCAGTACACCGCCTGGCTGAAAGAGAAGGGAATCAAAGATACGAAAAAGATCACTTCCGATCTGGTCGAAGACTTTATCGTCGAACAGCAGAAAGCAAAAGCATCCGCATCCGTTGTCCGCATGGCATCCAGCATCCGCTCGTTACACCGTGATCTTGCCTTCATGCATGATGAGAAAGATCCCAGTCTGAACCTGGAAGTGCATAAGGATACGAAACGTCTGCCGGTATTCTGCACTGTCGACGAGATCAACAGACTGATGAGTTCGTTCGATGATGAGGATCCGAAACAGTATCTGGATCATGCGATCCTGGAAATGATCTATGCCTGCGGACTGAGAGTCAGCGAAGTGACGACACTGACATTGAACCGGGTCGATCTCGATACCGGAAAATGCCGTGTTCTGGGGAAAGGGGATAAGGAGAGAATCGTCCCGATTCCCGACGGTTCCGTTGCCTTTCTCAAAGGCTACCGCGATATCGTGCGTCCGGTATATCTCAAAGGCAGATCGAACCTGTTCTTCCTGAACCGGTTCGGCCGCAGGATCACATCCAAATATGTCGAAAACCTGCTGGTGCAGAAATGCAATGAACTGAATTTCAAAAAGCATATCACGCCCCACAAACTGCGGCACAGTTATGCCACGCATATGCTGCAGGGCGGAGCGGATCTCAGAACGATCCAGGAAATCCTCGGACATTCCAATATCGCAACGACTGAAATCTATACCCATGTCCAGAACCGCCAGCTGTTTGACAGTTATGAAATGTATCATCCCGGCGGCAGTGATCTGAACACGCTGAAACGCAGGAAAAAAGAAGAGTAAATCTGACGTTCAATTGACAGTAAATATCCGGTATAAATAAAGATCTGCAGACTGAACTACATGGTTCAGCTGCAGATCTTTTTATATTCAGATAATCTTTTATCCGATCACATTCAGGAACTCTCTGGTTCTTTCACTGTCGGGATCGGTAAACAGTTTTTCCGGTGTTCCTTCTTCCTCGATGACTCCCTTGTCCATGAATACGACACGGTCTGCCACTTCTCTGGCAAAGCCCATTTCATGGGTCACGACGATCATTGTCAGACCGTCGGCAGCAAGCTGCTTCATGACGTTCAGGACTTCATTGACCATTTCCGGATCAAGGGCTGATGTCGGTTCGTCGAACAGCATCAGCTTCGGTTCCATGCAGAGACTCCTGGCAATCGCGGCACGCTGTTTCTGGCCGCCGGATATGTTCTGCACGGAAGCGCCGGCAAAGTCTGTCATACCGACCTTATCGAGGTAATAAAGGGCGGTTTTGACTGCTTCCTCCTTGCTTTTCTTCAGCACCTTCATCTGCGGCATGACGCAGTTCTGCAGGACATCCATGTTGTTGAACAGATTGAACTGCTGGAAGCACATGCCGACCTTTGCCCGGTAGGCATTGACATCCTTCGTATGAAGGATATCGTTGCCGAAGACGCGGATCACACCGTCATCCGGCTTTTCCAGAAGGTTGATACAGCGCAGAAGGGTGGATTTGCCGGAACCGGATCTGCCGATCAGGCAGACGACTTCACCTTCATTGACGTGAAAGTCTACGCCTTTGAGGACTTCCAGGGATCCGAAACGCTTATGTATGTTCTCGATTTCAACGAGCGGCATAATCGCTGTTTCCTCCTTTCTGGACGACTTCACCGATGTAATCGACATTCTTCGGGTCGGTCACACTCTGCGGCAGGGACATCTTCGGACGGTTCATCCGTCTTTCGATGTAATTGAGAATCAGCGATGCGATAGTCGTCATCAGAAGATAGATCATCGCTTCGATAAAGTATGTTTCGGTAAACAGAAATGTCGATCCGGCAATCGATTTCGACTGGAACATGAGTTCGGTGATCGAGATGATCATCAGGACAGAAGAGTCTTTGATATTGACGATGAACTCATTGCCGATCGCCGGGAAGGCATTGCGGATCGCCTGCGGCAGAACCACCTGCATCATTGTCTGGGTATTGGAAAGACCCAGGGATCTGGCAGCTTCTGTCTGGCCGATATCCACAGCCTGGATGCCGGAACGGACGATTTCCGCCATATAGGCTCCGGTATTGATGGAGATGACGAATATGGCAGCCACCATCGGCGACCAGTGAACGACATCCAGCAGGGCGTAATAGAAGAATACAGCCTGTACCATCATCGGTGTTCCGCGGAATACGGTGATATAGATGTTGGCAAATATGTCAAAGAGTTTCTTGAAGAAACGGGAAGCAGGGGAGGCGGTATAGTCAAGTTTCGCCGCTCTCAGACCGCCGACAGCCAGTCCCAGGATCAAGCCCAGGATCGTGCCGGTGAGCGATACGATCAGAGTCGTACGCACACCGAGCAGAAGAGAGCTGCCGTATCTGGAGAGGATACTGATAATACCGTCGATAAACTGTTTCATTATTCTCCGGCAGGCTGACGCTCAACGGCATCCTGCATCATCTGATTGCGCTGGTCTTCGGAAATCTTGTCCAGGGAAGCCTGCAGCTGGGCAAGCAGTTCCGGCTTGTCTTTGGAGACAGCGATGGAAACTGTCGCATCGCCGTTTTCATCCGTGAATCCCTTGCCGGCTTCGAATCTGATATAGGTCAGGTCCGGGTTGGCCGCGACGACACCGATGGCTACCGGAAGTTCGGAAGTAACGGCATCGACACCGCCAGCCTGCAGAGCCTGGATGGAAGCAGGGAAGGTTTCCGCTGCCGGCATATGTTCGACACCTTCGATCTGATCGATGATATCGTCATAGATCGTATTCATCTGGCCCTGTACCTTCTTTCCGGACAGTTCCTGGACGCTTGTGATATTGGCAAGGTCAGAATCCTTTCTGACAATGACAACCTCTTCAGAGACGTAATACGGCGTCGTGAAGTCGACCTGCTTCATACGTTCCTCGGTAGCAGTCATACCGGCGATGACAGCGTCGATCTGATCTTTCTGCAGGGAAAGGATCAGGCTGTCCCAGTCGAGTTTGACGACCTGCAGTTCCATGCCGAGATCTTCCGCCAGCCTGCGGGCAATCTGCACGTCGTAACCGTCAGCATAGTCGACACCGGAAATCTGTACTGTCAGATCGGTGGCAGTTGTTGTTGTCCAGTTGAACGGAGCATAGTTGCATTCCATACCGACACGCAGGACCGGCTTGTCAGAGCTTTCCTCCGGAGTTGTGGTTCCGGCTGCGGACTGTGAAGAACAGCCGGCCAGAAGGGTAAGTGCCATGGCAGCACTCAGCAGTTTCTTTGTTGCATTCATTTCTTTCTTTCCTCCTAGAAAATAAATAAAACCGCATGCTATTACATACGGTCCAAAGATCACAGTAATAGCGCCTCTTCATTGCTGAAGGAGTGATACGGGTATTTCCCGTATCCCCACAGAAGACACATGCCTGCATCTCCCGTTCGGCGGCGGTTACCTTTCCTCTGTTTCTTCGTCTGCCGACTCTTCAGAGTACTCATTTACGCCGCAACCTCTATTGGTTTTACAGAGATAATTATTAAAAATATACATATAAAAGTCAATCATAATATTTGATTGTGGATATTTGCATTTAACACGGTTACTTTCATATAATTGTATTGGTAAAAAGCGGGAAAGGAGGCAGACATGAGCAAGCACACCGTAAACAGCATCAACGATATTCTTGAACTTGCCGCCAGATATGAGATGCCTCTGGAGCAGATGCGCTTTTTCATCGGCATCAACAATACCGAACCGAAGTGCTTCGGCATCTATCAGGATGAAGCCGGCTACTGGGTCGTTTATAAAAACAAGGCAAACGGCCAGAAAGCTGTCAGATACCGCGGCCGCAGCGAAGCGGAAGCTTCCCAGATCATCTGGGACAAGATCGAGGACGAGATCAGGATCCGCAAGAAGGAAAAGGACTGGTGGCAGCACCAGGAGGATCTTGCCAAGGATCCTGAATATGCCGAAGAATACGACAGGCAGCTCGAGGAAAGAGTTCTTAAACCGAATTACTCCACGATCCGCGACAAAATGGGAATCTCCGGACCGAAACGGCTGACTGCGATCCTTCTGACAACGGTTCTGGTCAGCGGACTTGTAGTTGGCGGTGCCATGATGATCAGAAATATGGTAAGCCATCATCCGACGACCGGATATTACACCCATAACAACGACCTGTATTATTACCAGTATCCGTCATGGTATATCTGGGACAGCTATACCAGTGACTGGGATTATTATGACTATGATGCCTATGTTGACAACAACTGGCAGGACTGGAATTACGACGGCAGATACTATGAATATGAAGGGAATGATACAGATTACTATTCCTTCCAGAATTCCGACTATTACAGTACGTTCTCCTCATCGTCATCCTATGACAGCGACTACGATTCCGACTGGTCCAGCGACTGGGACAGCAGCTGGGATTCCAGTGATGACTATGACTACGATTTCAGTGACTGGGACTCCGATTTCTCGGACTGGGATTCTGACTGGTAAAACAGAAAAAAACTCATCGTCTGATGAGTTTTTGTTTTATCCGGTCTTTTTCTAGGATCTGGGCAGTATGCTCGGAAGACTCATGTCATCATACATTGTCCCGCAGGTTTTGCAGATATAACGGCAGGTATATGGTCTACCAAGTACTCCCTGGAACAGATAGACCGTTTTGTTGCCACAGTCTCTGCAGATGCAATTAACTGGCATATGGTCATAATTGTTGTTGACTATTGCGCATCCGCCGTCTGTTCCCCAGCATTTGCTGGTTGGTTCAACAGTTGCTTCGCACCCATCTTTTGCATAATCGATACCGCCGCTGACAGCCAGCAGTTCGTCTTCATCCAGTTGGGAGCCGTCTTTTTTGTTGATACACTGTGCCTTGCGGAAAAAAGCGAGGGCTTCTTCTTCAGATATTTCGACATTGTTATCCTTCAGCAGTGACTGTACTTCTTCGGCACTTGCAGCCTTCATTGCTTCCAGTTCCAGTTCTCTTCTGTCCATGTAAGACCTCCATAACCGATCTAATTATATAATAATACCTGAATTTATATACTGTTTATTTGCTTGCATGCTGTCAGATACTATGAATGCATAAGAAATATCTCCACAATGCTTTGTTAACAGCGCGAAATACAGGTATGATATAAATAACAGAAACGGACAATAACAGATAAGGAGGGGAGTGTAATGAATACAACTCTGGAATACTATAACGAGAATGCGGAACAATATGTAAAGGAATCCTTTGCGATAACTGCCAGAGACAACCAGGACATGTTCCTTTCCTTTGTCAAAAGAGGGGGCCATATCCTCGATTTCGGATGCGGATCCGGCCGTGATACAGCATTCTTCCTGATAAAAGGTTTCACCGTCCAGCCAACTGACGGCTCTGAAAGCATCTGCAAACTGGCATCTGAATATCTGAAAATGCCGGTAAGAGTACTGGAATTCAA
>CACYXJ010000060.1 GCA_902778375.1 uncultured Erysipelotrichaceae bacterium | reverse complement strand
CGACGCGCTTTTCATCGAGTACGGTGATGAGATAATAGTTACGCTTCTTATCGTCGCGGACGAAGAGATTATTAGTGCCAGCGTCAGGATAAAGGATTTCGATATTTTCGCCATCGCCGACATGAAAAAGTGGCTCATGCTCGGTGAGCTCAAACTTAATATCTTCGTCTTTGAGAAATTGGCAAACTTCAGTCTTGTGCATTAGGGGTATTATACCAGCCAATCTTGGAGACGTAAAAATTCATCGTAATGATCGGGCATGAATTTGTTCCGCTCATAAAGCTTGCGGATTTGTGCGGCCGAGAACCAATGTGCGGAAGCAACTTCGTCGGCTTGAAGTTTGAGGTTTGAAATGTCGGCGTCGAGCTGGATGTAGTAATCATCCCAAAAGACTTGCTCTTCGTCGGAGCGGCCAGAATAAAAAAGCTGGAGTTGTTCTGGTGCGATATCAAGGCCGAGTTCTTCGGCGACTTCCGTGACGGCACCCTGCAGGGACCGAACCTGGAGATGCTCGGTCATCTGAAGACGCACAGCGGCTGTGACATTGTTGCCAGCGGCGGTGTCCACGATCTTGAGGACATCCGGAGACTTTCGGATATGGATCTCTACGGAGCAATTATCGGCAAGGCGTTATATACCGGCGATATCAGCCTGAAAGCAGCAATCGAAACTGCCCGGAGGCACATATGATCACCCGGCGTATCATTCCCTGTCTTGATGTCAAAGACGGCAAAGTCGTCAAAGGTATCAATTTTGTCGGCCTGAAGGAAGTCGGCGATCCCGTCAGCCTGGCGGAAGAATACTATGCGCAGGGAGCGGACGAACTGGTCTTTCTCGATATCACCGCCACCCATGAACATCGCGATACAATGGTTCACATTGTCGAAAAGACAGCGGAAAGAATCTTCATGCCATTCACGGTCGGCGGCGGTATCCGAACAGTCGACGATATCCGCCGGATTCTGAGGGCTGGTGCCGACAAGGTGTCCCTCAACAGCGCTGCAGTACGGAATCCCGACCTGATCAGCCAGGGTGCGGCAATGTTCGGCGACCAGTGCATCGTGCTGGCAGTGGACGGCAGTATGAGAAACGATCAGAGCGGATGGAATGTTGTCATCAACGGCGGCCGGATCGATACCGGACTGGATGCCATCGAATGGATCAGGGAAGGTGTCAGGCGCGGCGCCGGTGAAATTCTTCTGACAAGCATGGATGCCGACGGCACGAAGCAGGGCTATGATCTGCCGTTCCTCAGAGCGGTAAGAAATGCAGTCAGTGTGCCGGTCATCGCCAGCGGCGGCTGCGGCAATCTGGAACACTTCCATGAAGTATTCGCGGAAGATGCGGCTGACGCTGCTCTGGCTGCCAGTCTGTTCCACTATGGCGAACTGACAGTCGGCGAAGTCAAGCAGTATCTGAAAGAGAGAGGAGTGCCTGTCAGAGTATGATTCGTCCTGATTTTGAAAAAGGAAACGGACTGGTTCCGTGCATCGTCCAGGATGCCGGAAGCGGTCAGGTGCTGATGCTGGCTTATATGAATGAAGAGAGCCTGCAGCGGACAATGGAAACGGGACTTGCGGTTTACTGGTCGCGCAGCCGCGGTGAGCTGTGGACAAAAGGTGAAACCAGCGGTCATTACCAGCATGTGAAAGAAATCCTGATCGACTGCGATGAAGATACGCTGCTGCTGAAGGTGGAGCAGGACGGTGCTGCCTGCCATACCGGCAAGTATTCCTGCTTCTACCGCACGATCGAAGGGGAGGAAATCCTATGAGCGAACTGAAGAATCTGTATGAGACTGTCCTCGACAGAAAAGAACATCCGGAAGAAGGAAGCTATACAGCCTATCTGTATGAGAAAGGCCTGAACAAGATCCTGAAGAAAATCGGTGAGGAAACCACCGAAGTTGTTGTCGCGTCCCTGTCGGAATCGAAAGAAGACCTGATCGGGGAACTGAACGATCTGGTCTACCATCTGCTTGTGTTGATGGTAGAAAAGGGAATTACCCTGGAGGAACTGGAAGAGGTCATGGCGCAAAGGGCGAAGAAACAGCATAATCTCAAGCCTGAACGACGTCCGGTCGAAAATCTTTAAGTCTTTTGATACCTTCGCCGTCCTGACACAGGGCGGCTCTTTCATGGATAAATGGGAAAAGTTCAGTATTCATCGGACTTTTTCTTTTCATCAGAACGTGATATTGTTATGAAGTAGAAGTATTTTTTGTATTGCATCGATACATTAAGGGGAGGGATGCAGCATGAGTCAGGATTATCCTAGCAGAGTAAAAAAGTGGGATGTATTTGAAGTTTCCCTGGAAGGACCGTCAGACGGAAATCCGTTTCTTGAGCAGTCGCTGAAAGGAATCTTTACAAGCAAGCACCAGAGCGCGGTCGTTGATGGTTTCTATGACGGAAACGGTATATACAGACTGCGTTTCATGCCGTCGTTTGAAGGCAAATACACATTTGTCATCAAAGGTTCGTTTCTGAATCAGACACTGTCCGGAGCGTTCTATGCCGATCCGGCTGACGAGAATGTTCACGGACCGGTCAGAGTGGCTGACACTCATCATTTCAGCTATGAGGACGGAACACCTTTTTATCCGGTCGGAACAACAGCTTATGTCTGGCATCTCGGAAGCGAAGAAAGAAAAGAAGAAACACTGAACAGCCTGGTGGAAGCCGGTTTCAATAAACTGCGTTTCTGCATTTTCCCGAAACATTATGCATTCAACCTGAGCGACCCGGAGGTTTTCCCGTATGAAGGCACACCGATGGATGCGTCGGTGCTGAACGATGAAAACTTCATGTCCTATTTCGGAAAGAAGGAAGGCAATCATTTCGATTATGACCGACTGAATCCGGTTTATTTCCAGAACCTGGACAGATGCATTGCCGAACTGGGCAAACGCGGTATCGAAGCAGACCTGATCATCATGCATCCGTATGACAGATGGGGATTCAGCAGCATGACACCGGAACAGGATGCCATGTATGTGAAATATCTTGTCAACCGTTACTCCGCCTGCCGCAATGTCTGGTGGTCGCTGGCAAATGAACATGACCTTCTGACATCGAAGAGTCAGAAGGACTGGGAAGCACTGGCTTCAATTCTGGTAAACAAAGATCTGTACCAGCATCCGCGCTCCATTCACAACTGCCGCGTGATGTATGATCACAGCCGTCCATGGATCACTCACTGCTCCGTACAGAGAGTCGATCTTTACAAAGGTGCTGAACTGACAGACGAACTCAGAGCGAGATTCAACAAACCGGTCGTCATGGATGAAATCGCCTATGAAGGTGACCTGCCGTACGGCTGGGGAAATATCACCGGCGAAGAGATGATCAGAAGATTCTGGGAAACAGCCCTGCGCGGCGGTTATCCCGGCCATGGCGAAACATTCCTCAATGATGACGGTGTGATCTGGTGGTCGCACGGCGGCACACTGCACGGAGAAAGCTGGAAGCGCGTACGCCTTCTGAAGGAAGTTCTCAAGCAGACACCGGGTCATGGACTGGCTCCGGAAAACGGCGAATGGGACTGCGTGACAGCAGTGCCGGAAAGCGAATGGATGCAGCCGGTCAAGAGCCAGTATATCTACTATTACAGTTTCATGCGTCCGTCCTGCCGCGACTTCTATATCGATGATGAGACAGAATATCTTGTGGAAGTAATCGACACATGGAACATTCTGATCCGCAAAGCCGGAATCCATAAGGGGCATTTCCGCATCCAGCTGCCGGCAAGACCGTACATTGCCGTACGTCTGCGCCGTCCTTCGGAAGAGGATTATCTTGAACCGCTCGAGGATGAAAGCGTTCTGGATATCGTGAAGGAAACTGAACCGGAAACAGTCGCCGAAGAAGTTGTTGAAACTGTTGCGGAGGCGGCTGAAGAAGTCAGCACGGAAGCAGAAGGACAGCTCAATCTCTTCGAAGATATCGAAGAACTGACAGTTGACGAAGACGACTTCGAATTCACTGCTGAAGAACCGGCAGTTACAGCAGCACCGCTGCCGGAAGACAGCATGAGTCTGAATATGGACGAGATCGATCTCAGCCTGCCGGCGGAGGAAAACGATACCGAGATCCTTGACGACATTCCTTCTTCACCGCTGACAAAGACAGCAGAAATGAGTCTGACCAATTCCGATCTGTACAAAGAAGGACTGGACGATATTGAAGTTGATGACGACTTGGCTGAAGATGCAGCATTGGATGATCTTTCCATGGAACTGGAAGATGATCTGCCCGATGATGTTATCGATGAGGTCACTGCCAGTGTGGCTGCAGAGGACTTTGGCGAATATGATCTTCTGGATGATACCGTGGAAACAGACGATCTTCCCCTGATCGACGAAACACTGGATATCGCCAGCATGGATTTCCGCAAATAACAATCTGAAACAAAAAAAGGCTTGCAAAAGCCTTTTTTAGTCGCGCTGCATCCGCAGTTCCTGCCAAAAAAAGTGCGGTAAGGAAGACTGCCGGAAGCACAATACGCCTGATTGGAGAACAGTACCGGATAACTGAGCTGTTTTTCCTAAACAATTACCTGGATATTGTTCTGCTCTTCGAAGCAGATGTTCTGATGTTCCATGATATATGTGGCAAGAATTTCGACCATGCTGGTCTGTCCATGATAAATATCAGGGATACCTTTGAGCATGTCGAAGCCTCCTCCTCCGGCTGCCCGGTAGTTGTCGATACAGAGAGTGAAAGTGTCATCGTCCCTGACTGGTCTGCCGTCTTTTGTCAGTGAAACGATCCGCTGTCCGACGGGCTCGGAAACTTTGATCGTATATTCTATGCCATCCACCATTTCATAGTTGAAATACATCGGTGTCGGAATCTCGAACGCTGGGGAAATGACGATTTTTCCCTGGTCGATGTCCCAGAATTCAGCGCATTTCTCCAGGAATTCTTTCAGGAGGCGGCCATCAATCTTTTTTACGCACAGTGTGTTGGGAAAGACATATGTGGTAACCAGATCGCGCATCGTTATGGTATGGCGGAAGCCGGCCGAGCCTATAAAAAGGGAAGAGGCGGAAAGATCGGCGCCGGTGACTTCGCGCTGCACATGATTGAGGAAGGTAATGACCTGCGACTTGTGCAGGCGGTCTTCGAATTCGTCGGTTATCTGCAGATCGTTTTCGCAGGTACCCAGCGGCTGATCGAGCCATTCCTGACAGCCTTTTTCATCTCCAGACAGCATTTCCATCAATTCTTTGTCCGGTGCTTCCAGTACCGGTACGATCCATGCTTCAATGCCGTCATCATCGATATCGATGACAGCGACTTCCCGGGCATTGTGGATGGTCTGAGTGACGGTTGTGTCAAAAGCGGTGGTGTTGATGGACAGGTGCTGATGGCCGCTGATCATGATATCGATACCGGGTATTTCCTTCAGGATCCGGTAACCCTGGTTTTCACCTGTATCTTCCATCAGAGGTTCACCGGTCTGCAGGTCACGTTCGAAGGAACCGTGATAAATGCAGACGATATAGTCAGCACTCTCCTTTTCTTTTATTTCAGTTACGATTTCTTTTGCGGTGTCAAAAGCATTCAGAAAGGTCAGACCGCGGATATCTTCCTCAGGTTCCCAGTCCGGTGTGCGGTGGGTGGTCAGAGCGAAGAAGGCAACCTTCACACCATCGAAATCACGTACGTCATAACGTCTGCCGATGGGTGTTCCTTCATACAGAACATTTGCCGTCAGGCAGGTTCCGCTGCAGTTTTCCAGGTGGCGGAAAAGGGCATCCGTTCCGTAATCAAAGTCATGGTTGCCGAGGTTGACATAGTCATAGCCGATAGCATGCATGGCTTTCGTAACAGGACTGATTTCTTCCGGGTGTCTGGTGTAGTGGTAAAAAGACAGTGGTGATCCTTGCAGGGAATCGCCGTTGTCAATGACGACAGTATTTTCATCTTTCATGACCCGGACCAGATTCCTGATTCTGGCCATACCGGAATTTCTTTTGCGTCCGTCGGCGTAGTTCCACGGGAATACTTCACCATGGATATCCGAGGTGGCAATGAGTCGTATGCGTTCCATTAGTGACGGCCTCTTTTCTGCGTGCTGTGGATACGGGTGAATACATCTTTGATTTCATTCATAATCAAAAGACCCCTTATCTTGTTCTATTGTAATGGAAAAGTGTGTGATTTTTGGAAAAAACAGATAATATCCACTTTTGGCAGCGCTCATGATGACGGAGAATTCATGCGAAAACAAAAAAACATGGCAGGCCATGTTATAATGAAAGACGATTACGGAGGTAATAAAATGGAACAGATTGAGTTCAAGTTTGATACACAGCTTCTCATTGCCGGTGAAGGCCTGGATGAAGATGAGATCTATGACTATATCGTTGATCATTTTATCGGCGACAGTCTTCTGGTAGCGGGTGATGATGACCTGATCAAGATTCATTATCACACCAATGAACCGTGGCTGGTTCTCGAATACGGCCAGTCGATCGGCGATATCTACGATGTTGTCGTAGAGAATATGCAGCGTCAGGCAGAAGGTCTGCAGGGCTGATTGTTCTCAGAAAAACGACAGTATATTCTCAGCAGCAAACAGCAGAATACAGATAATGATTGTGGAGGACGTAAAGACCGTCTTCCACAGTTTTTTTTCGGGAAAACGCATGAAGGCAATCCGGTAGTTGACCGTGTTGCCGATGATAAACAGCAGGGTGACGATGTAATTGAGAGTAATGACAATGATCGGAATCAGCGAGTATTCCGGCGGGATGATCGCGACGATCCACAGAAACACGGAAACCAGGACATGGATCGTCACTGCCGGCCGGATGGAATGATAGCGGAGCGTCACCAGTGCCAGATACCATCCCAGAAAGAACGCGGGAATCGCATCGGACAGGGAGGGCTGGGCAATCGCATACAGCAGCGAAGAAGCGAGAACACCGAAAAACCTGCTGTAGTGACCCAGCTGCCGCTGGATGATACCGCGGAATATGTATTCGTCGCAGACCGGTTTCAGCAGTACGTACAGAAGCAGATAAAGAATATTGCGGATGATATTCGCCCTGGTCGTGAAGTGACCGATGAAGGCGAATTCGCTGCCGGCTGGATGCAGAAGGAAATTCAGAAACGATCCGGTATAGGTCGTAAGGATAGTGATTGCCAAGCCGATGCATACCAGCGCGATCCGGTGTATCGTGTCCATGCCGGTGGGCTGCAGATAATCGCGGATGGGAAGATGCAGGCGCATGGCACTGATGGAGAAGCAGCCGAAGGTGATCAGCAGGATCAGCACGCAGCCGGCTCCCATGCACAGGATTTCAGGATCGATGCCAAGCAGCGAATCAGGAAAAAACCGGTATATAATTCCGGTTCCGTTCCACAGCAAAAGATTCAGGAGAATATAGAGAATCAGCGGAAAGCCGAATATGTTCACCTGATGTTTTGCCTGTTTTGTTGTAATAAACTGTCTGGTGCTCATAAATCAGATACTCAGTAACCGTGTTTGCGGAAAAGCTCATCCATCAGTTCCGGATAGCTTTCCAGGCTGAGTGTCTGCATGGACTGTTTTTCGAGGGCGAGATCTGCCAGATGGCCGTGCAGCCATACTCCCATGCATACGGCAGTGTAGATATCCCTGGTCATTGTCAGGATTCCGGCAATGATTCCGGCCAGCAGATCGCCGCTGCCGGCCTGGGCCAGACCGGGATTGCCGGACTGGTTGATATATACTTCTCCAAGCGGAGAAGCGACGATGGTATTGGCGCCCTTAAGGACGACAATGACTTTGTTTTCCTTTGCAAACCTGACGGCATATTTCATCCGGTTGTCCATGATTTCCTCGACCGGCTTGTTGATCAGCGATGCGAATTCACCGATGTGCGGCGTCAGGATCAGCGGGCAGTTGACAAACCGCAGGATGTATGAATTCTGATGCAGCAGATGGAAAGCTTCGGCATCGAGGATGACCGGGCAGGTGCTGCTCTGCAGGACGACGTCCATGCACTGCTCCTTGCGCTCCATGTAGACAGCACCGCTGCCGAAGACGACAGCTTTCGCCTTACTGCAGCATTCTTCCACTGTCTGCACCGCGGTGTGGTAGGAGAAGGGATGGAAAACGGTTGTCAGATGTCTTGCGGCAACGATCGGATAAATGGAATCCGGAAGAGCACATTCGACATACGGAGCCCCGACTGTGCGGGCCCCGAGAATATTCAGACCGACTGCGCCTGCCATTCCGTAGCAGCCGCCGACGATCAGCGTGTGGCCGTAGGTATTCTTGTGCATCGCTTCCGGACGGCGGGGGAAATTGCTGAAGAAGATCTCTTCGTTCATTTCCGGCCAGGCTTTCGCGCCTTCATGCGGCAGGCCGAGGTCCAGGAGTCTGATTTCACGGCAGACACCGGTTTCTTTTCTCAGCATATGCACCGGTTTATAGCAGTCCAGGGCAAAAGTGATGTCGGAAAGGATCGCATCCTTGTCGTGGTGATCGGTATCAGCTTCGCAGCCGCTGTTGATATCGATGCTGAAAACACGCGAACTGCTTTCGTTGACAAGGCGGAAAATCTTTCTGATTTCCGGTTTCAGTTCGCCATGGTAACCGAATCCGTAAACGGCATCGATGATAAGATCCGCTTTGGCAATCTCGGTTCTCACGCTTCGCTTGCTGATGATCCGTGATTTTGAAAGAAGTTTGTAGTTGGCAAGGGCTTCAGGAGTTTTCGGTGTCCCGTCTACCAGACATACCCGGCACTTGTACGCTTTCAGATATCGGCAGATAACAAAACCGTCACCGCCGTTATTGCCGTTTCCGGCAAGAATCAGTATCCGGGTATCAGGGGAGACTTCCTTTTCAATGGCTTCAGCTGCACTTTTTCCGGCAGTTTCCATCAGGTCGGAAACAGAAATACCGGAGGCAGCTTCAAGCGCTCTCATTCCGTTACTGTCAATGATCATGGTCTGTTGTGTCTCCTTCTTGAATTAGCATATCACGAAAGCAGATATGAGCGCAAAAGGTCAAAATGGTTCAAAAAAACATGCAAAAAGTGCGAAAAAGCCCGTATTTATTGCGTTTTTGTTATGTACATTCATGAAATGGTGCTATAATGTTGCAAGATTTATTAAAAAATAGATCTTTATAAGGGAGGTAATAAAATGCCAGCAAAGAAAACTGTAAAGGCTGCTGAAAAGGAGACAGAAGTTAAAGCTGAAAAGAAGACAGCAGCAAAGAAGACAACAACAGCTAAGAAGGCTGCTCCTGCCAAGAAAGCTGCAACAACTAAGACTACTGCCAAGAAAGCCGTAAAGGTTGAAGCTGAAAAAACAGTCGAAGCTAAGGAAACAAAGACGACTGCCAAGAAGACAACTGCTGCCAAGAAGACAACAGCTGCCAAGAAGCCTGCCGCAAAGAAGACAACTGCTGCCAAGAAGACAACAGCTGCCAAGAAGACAACTGTCAAGAAGGTTGCTAAACCGGAAGTTGTCAAGAAGACAGTTAAGGACTATGAAGATGTCATTAACTGGAAAAAGGGTGAAGCTCATGCCATGGATTGGCTGTATATCGAAATCAATGCAAATGATCTGCTGACGGAAGTTGAAGCAGGTGTTGATAACCTCGAGACAACATGCCAGGCAATCCTGAACTGCATGCTCGAAGGCGACGGCTTCATCGTTGAACCGGCAGAAGAAAACAAGGTCTCCGACAAACTGACAGTCCGTTACTACTGCGACAACCTCAGCGAAGACCGCAGAAAATACTTCGACGTATTATAATCTGCAAAGAAAAAGATCTGTGAAAGATCTTTTTTTTCATGCTTTGTAAGCAAGCAGGGAAATCATGACCGATACGGCAATGCCGCAGACGATTTCCGCGATGCCGGTCACGGCTCCGCAAGTCAGGCAGTGCAGAAACGCGAACAGCAATACCAGTATGTAGATATTCCGGAACAGTGTTTCTGTTTTGACATAACGGTAGAAAAGGATGTTCATCCAGATGAACGCGGAATATGCCGCAACGACATGCAGGGCGCCGATCAGCTGCGATACATCGCCGTAGGGCAGACCGATGGCAACAGCAGCAAGCAGGGCAAGAACGCCGAGATCATACAGCAGCAGCTGTTTCTCGATCGTTTTTATGCCGATCCTGTACAGACAGTAACAGAGCCAGCCTGTCAGAAGAAGATAGAGCAGGTGAGCCGGAATACCCCATACAGGATCATCCAGAAGAGCGGTCAGATTGCCGTAAGGCAGTTCGAGAATGAAAAGAAATGAAAGGAACAAGGCCGGGATAACGGCACAGCCGACGATCAGAATCAGCGGCTTTTCATATTTTCGCAACAAATCGTACATACTGAAATTATACGCAGATAAACAGAAAGAATGAAGACAAAGACGCACTCTGCCGGAATGATAAATCTTGAAAACACCCATGGCCTGTAGTACAGTTCTTTTAGATGAAAAGAAGAGCTTATTATTACTTCTATTCCTGATAAACCGGGGCAGTTGCAGATAATTGCCCGTTTCACAATGAGGCATTATCTGAATGGAAAGTAATGTAAAGCCATACGGATAATGCCGTATGGCTTTTTGTTTCATCCGGAGGATAAGATGGAAATCACGGTACATACAAAGACAAAGGACTATCCTGTCATCCAGGAAAGAGGGATCCTGAAAAGGGCGGCGGAAGTGATCGGACGCCAGGGTCATGTCTTTCTCGTCAGCGACAGCGGTGTCCCGGAACAATGGCGCAATATACTGCAGGAGCAGTACCCTGACGCCCATATGCATGTGTTTGCCTGCGGCGAGCAGTCGAAGAATTTCGATACCCTCAAAGCGCTGCTGGAAGACATGCTGGAACATCATGTATCAAGAGCTGATACAGTGATTGCCCTGGGCGGCGGGGTAGTCGGCGATCTGGCCGGTTTCGCGGCGGCTTCCTACATGCGCGGTATTGCCTACGTCAACATACCCACAACCACTCTGTCGCAGATCGATTCTTCGATCGGCGGCAAGACAGCCATCGACCTCAACGGTCACAAGAACTGTGTCGGTGCCTTCTGGCAGCCGGACATGGTGCTGGTCGATACCGATGTTCTCTCCACGCTGAGCCCGCGCCATTACAGCAACGGGCTGGCAGAGGCAATCAAGGAAGGGCTTGTGTTCGACGAAGAACTCTTTTCTGTTTTCGAAAAAGATGATTACCTTGAACACATCGATGAAATCATTCACAGATGTCTTGAAATCAAGAAGAATGTTGTCGAACATGACGAAAGGGAAGCGGGCGAAAGGAAACTGCTGAACTTCGGCCACACCATCGGTCATGCCTATGAATCCAGTCATGGCCTGAATGAATACCTGCACGGGGAATGTGTCGGCATGGGCATGCTGGCAATCATGGAAAATGAAGAACTGAAAGAACGGCTGCGGGCGGTATTGAAGCGTCTGCATCTGCCGCTGGCATGCGACAGCGATCCGCAGGAAGTGTACCGGATGCTGCTGAATGACAAGAAAGCCGACCATGACACCATTACGATCGTCCAGGTCGACGAGATCGGAAAAGGATATCTGCAGAAGACGGATATCGAAAGTCTTTGGAGGAAACTGATATGAGCGGGAATACATTTGGCAAGAATCTGACAGTGACGGTATTCGGCGAATCACACGGACCGGCTGTCGGTGCTGTGATTGACGGCCTTCCCTCCGGGATCAGGATCGATATGGATCTGCTGCTCGATCAGCTGAACAAGCGCAAACCTGCCGGAAAAATATCAACAGCCCGCAGGGAAAAGGATCTGCCGGAATTTCTTTCCGGTGTCAAGGACGGCCTGACCCAGGGCACGCCCCTGACAATGCTGTTCCGCAATGAAAATGTCCGCCGCGATGACTATGACAGTCTTACCGGCAAACCTCGTCCTTCCCATGCCGACTACAGCGGTTTTGTCCGCTATGGCGGTTTTGCGGACGCTTCCGGCGGCGGTCATTTCAGCGCCCGCCTGACAGTTCCCATGACTGCGGCCGGCGCGATCTGTCTGCAGATGCTGAGGGACAAGGGAATCCGTATCGGCACCCATATCAGAAAACTTCACCATCTGGAGGAGAGATGTTTTGATCAGGATGATCTCCTTAAAGATATAGAGAAACTTGATACCCGTCTCTTTCCGGTTCTGGAGGATGAGATGGAAGGAAAGATGAAGGAAGTGATTGAACAGGCAGCTGTCCGCAAGGATTCTGTCGGCGGCATTCTGGAAACTGCAGTATACGGCCTGGAAGCAGGCATCGGCGAACCGGTCTTCGACAGTCTGGAAGGTCTGCTATCCCATGCCCTGTTTGCTGTTCCGGCAGTCAAGGGTGTCCAGTTCGGTACTGGTTTTGGCCTTGCGGAAATGTATGGTTCGGAAGCCAACGATCCTTTCATTGTCAAAGAGGGAAGAGTTGCGACAGCAGGCAACCACAATGGCGGCATCAACGGCGGCATTTCCAACGGCATGCCTGTCATATTTGAAACGGTGATCAAGCCGACGCCATCCATCGGTCAGAAGCAGCGCACGGTCGATCTCGAAACGATGACGGAAACGGAAATCGAAATATCCGGCCGCCATGATCCGGCAGTGATTCACCGGGCCAGACCGGTCATCGACGGAATGACAGCACTGGTGCTGTGCGATCTGCTGATGGAAAAATACGGACGTGCCTGGTTTGAAAAGGAGCGGATATGAAACTCGGACTGATCGGATACCCGCTCGGACACAGCTGGTCCAAGCTGATCCATGATTTCATGATCGGCTGCGATTATCAGATGTATGAACTGAAGCCGGAAGAACTGGAAGGATTTCTCAAAGCAAAGGATTTCGACGGACTCAATGTCACGATTCCATACAAGCAGGCGGTCATGGAATATCTGGACGAGATCGATGAAACCGCCGCTATGATCGGCGCGGTCAATACCATTGTCAACCGGAATGGCATCCTGAAAGGATACAATACCGACTGGCTCGGCTTTACGGAAATGCTGAAGAACAACAATATTGATGTCGAAGGCAGAAAAGTCGCCCTGCTGGGCAGC
>CACYXJ010000059.1 GCA_902778375.1 uncultured Erysipelotrichaceae bacterium | reverse complement strand
TTTTTATGAGTTTTTCAATCAGACTGACAGAAGAAGAAAGAAAACTGGCAGACAGTTATGCCAAGCTGCATTCCTTAAGCATTTCCGAAGCCTTCAAAAGGGCATTATTTGAGAAGATTGAAGATGAATTTGATATTGTGTTGGCAGATAAAGCTTATGAAGAATACAAGAGTAATCCTGTAACTTATTCACTGGAAGAGTTGGAGAAAGAGCTGGGTTTGTAATGTCATATCACGTCAGTTTTACTAAAGAAGTAATCAAAGAAATCAAAAAACTGGACAAATATACACAGAGAATGGTTACTTCGTGGATTCGGAAAAATCTTGAAGGAATTGATGATCCACGAAGGATTGGGAAGGCTCTGACAGGAAATAAACGAGGATATTGGCGATATCGAATTGGAGACTATCGTTTGATCTGTACAATTGAAGATGAGAAGCTGGTTATCATCGCACTGAATATCGGGCACCGAAGGGAAATCTATAAGTAAACCATTTTCTATGTCTGGGACCGACTTTCAGGACCGACTCGGAAAAATATAATCTGTATGTGGAGGAATACGGCTCTAAATGAATGATTTCAACCGTAAAAGAGGACATAAAACAGTATAAACCACATCGATTAATGCTGTTCCAGACCCCCTCAGCTCCACTTATGAAAAGAAGGATTGAATGTTTCGGGGCACACGGGTTTATCCTCCAGGGGTAAATCTGATTATCCTGATACGCGGCAATCCTCTTTATCTTTAATTGATAAGAAGACGATGAAGACCTTGCAGAAATGCGAGGTCTTTTTCGTTTTTTCAGGCTATGTTGGTATCCGCTTTAAACACACCGGATATGACCCCATCAGGTAGAGAAAAGCCCATAAGAAAAGGAAAAAACGGCCTTCGCAATGAATCACCCGAAAACCATTCGAAGAAAACCAAAAAGTGAATTAAAGATAAAAGAAAAGACGAGAAGGGGACCGCAAAGTGTCACGGCTTGCTCTTGTCCGGGGTCAAATCGGGAGGATAAAAACGATTACCCCCTAGGATAAATGGAGTTGCCGGTGGACATTGAAAAATCCTTCCTTTTTTTGTCTAAACGCATTAATTCATATACGATTCAGACTATTATCCTGATGATAATTTGTCGAAATCCGGAAAAGATATACACATTCAGACTGATGCTTTTGAATCGTGATCTTTTCTTTGCACAGAAAATTGACAATCTGTTTTTCCGGGAACGCGACGGACTGTGAGATGAGTACGACCGGCTGTTTTTTTTAATTACTGCGATGTCATTGAATATCCAGCAGATCGGCGATGATGGTGTTGTGTAGCTCCCTGTATTTCTGGGGCGCATTGGAATCGGTGACAATGAAGCCCTTGTTGATCGGGGCAAACGTATATGTGCAGACGATATTGAACTTGCTCTGGTCAGAGAGGATATAGGCTTCCTGGCAATGAAAGAAAGCAGTTCTTTTTACTCTGCCTTCCTCGGGATCCGGTGTCGTGAATCCTTCCTGCATGCTGATGCCGTTGGTGCCGAAAAAACCAATCGTAAAATTCATATTTTCAATATACTTTAATGTTTCACTGCCGATCAGAGCATCTGTTTTTTCTTTCAGTGCACCGCCCGGCATATAGACCTTATGACCGCAGGATGCCAGAAAACTTGCGTGCGTGATGCAGTTTGTCACATAGGTTGCTCCTGTATTCTTCAGATGCGGCAGCATCTCCGCAGTGGTTGTTCCGGCGTCAAGATAGACGACATCGGTTGCCTTGATCAGCGAAGCTGCATAGCGGGCAATCATCCGCTTGGATTCAATATTCTGATCTTTTCTCTGCAGAACCGATTCATCCACAGTCTGGATCCCGTTTTTCAGCGAAACCGCACCGCCGTGCACTTTTTTCAGCATCCTGCTGCTGTTAAGCTCATACAGATCTCTTCGGATCGTGGACTGGGACGCGCCAAGCATCTCCATCAGTTCAGCAATCGTCACACTTTGTCTTTCATTCGTGATTTCGACGATTTTTCTTTTTCTTTCTTCATTCAACATGACCGGATTTTCCTTTTCTTAACTATACTCTAGCAAAAAACGTCAAAATCAGCCAGTACATGACCGATTTTTTGATTGACAATGATTGAATATGATCGTATTATGATTACAGGAAGTCAAAAACGTTCAATAGCGGTCAATTTTGATCAATTGAACGGGAAAGGAGGGGCTTTGATCTACACAATTACGTTCAATCCTTCACTTGATTACATCGCCAGCTGCGAAGACTTCAGGCTGGGAGAGACCAACCGGGTATCCAAAGAGATCATCTTTCCGGGCGGTAAAGGCATCAACGTCTCCATCGTCCTGTCCAACTTCGGACTGGACACAACAGCACTGGGTTTTCTGGCAGGCTTTACGGGTGAAGAGATCAAACGGCTGATCGTTGAAAAAGGCATCAGGAATGAGATGATTCCGATTTCCGCCGGTTTTTCAAGGATTAACGTCAAACTCAGGTCAAAAGAAGAAAGTGAACTCAACGGAATGGGACCGGTGATCGATGATGAAGCGATCGCAAAACTGTATGCGAAGCTTGATCAGCTCACCAGCGACGACATTCTGTGTCTGGCCGGAAGCATTCCGTCCAGCATGCCGTCCACAATGTATTCTGACATCATGAAACATCTTGAGGGCAAAGGAATCCGGATCGTCGTTGACGCGACAAAAGACCTGCTCATGAACGTCCTCAAATACAGGCCGTTTTTGATCAAGCCGAACAATCACGAAATCGGGGAACTGTTCGGTGTCAGGCTCACCACACGCGAGGAAGTCGTACCGTACGCAAAACAGCTGCAGGAAAAGGGCGCAGTCAACGTACTTGTATCGATGGCCGGTGAAGGTGCGGTTCTGATCGATGAGAACGGGGAAGTTTATCAAAGCGAAGCACCGAAGGGGACTGTGGTTAATTCAGTCGGTGCGGGGGATTCGATGGTAGCCGGCTTCATTTACGGATACCTGAAGTACGGCAATTACAGTGAAGCATTCCGCTATGGCCTGGCAACGGGCAGCGCAAGCGCATTTAAGGAAGAGCTGGCTTCATTGGAAGATGTCGAAGAACTGTATAAAAAAACATGGGGGTAAAAATGAAAATTACAGACATTTTATCGAAAGAAAGCATTGCCCTTGGACAGAAGGCGAAAGATAAGGCGAGTGTCCTTGAGGCGATGGTTGACCTGATGGCTGCCAGCGGCAAAATATCAGACAGAAAACTCTATCTCGAAGCGGTACAGGCAAGAGAAGAAGAGGGAACAACAGGCGTCGGCAACGGCATCGCTATTCCGCACGGAAGATGCTCCGGTGTCAGAGAAGCCGGTCTTGCCGCAATGACAATTGACGGCGGCGTTGACTTTGAAGCGCTGGACGGCAATCCCGTTGATATCCTGTTCCTGATCGCTGCTCCGGAAAGCTCCGGCAACGTTCATCTGCAGATCCTTTCCAAGCTCGCTACAATGCTGATGGATGATAAATTCGTCGCATCTCTCAAAAAGGCAAAGAATGCGGATGAATTCCTGAGAATTATTGACAGTGCGGAAGCTGAAAAAGACGCTGCCGACGCAAAGAAATCCGTTGCTCCGGTAACAGAAGTATTATCCGGCGAACATCTGATTCTTGCAGTTACTGCATGCCCGACAGGTATCGCGCATACCTATATGGCAGCCGAAGCAATTGAAAAGGCAGCCAAGGCGAAAGGCTATCAGGTCAAGGTTGAAACCAGAGGCTCAGGCGGCGCAAAGAACGTCCTGACTGCGGAAGAGATCGACAAGGCTGACGGTATTATCGTCGCAGCTGACACAAACGTTCCGATGGACCGCTTCGACGGCAAGAGAGTCGTTGAATGCCAGGTTTCCAAGGGAATCAACAAGCCGAATGAACTGCTGGAAGAAATCATCAGCGGAAATGCAGCAATTTATAAAGCGGCAAATGCCGTTAAGGAACAGAAACAGGACAGCAGCGGCCATCAGCTCTATAAGCATCTGATGAGCGGCGTCTCGCACATGCTTCCGTTCGTCGTAGGCGGCGGTATTCTGATCGCTCTGGCGTTCCTGATTGACGGTCTGTCCTTTGACATCAACGCACTCAGTCCCGAACAGCGTGCCAACTTCGGTTCCCTGACTCCTCTTGCAAATCTGCTCAAAGGTCAGATCGGCGGAGTCGCATTCGGATTCATGCTTCCGATCCTGGCCGGATTCATTGCACAGTCTATCGCTGACAGACCGGGTCTGGCAGTCGGTTTCGTAGGCGGCGCAATCGCTGCCAGCGGCAAGTCCGGATTCCTTGGCGCTCTGGCTGCAGGTTTCCTGGCCGGTTATCTGGTGAATTTCCTCAAGAATGCAGCTGACAAAATTGTTCCTCCTTCCCTTGACGGCATTAAGCCTGTACTGATCTATCCTCTGTTCGGTATGCTGCTCATCGGTCTGATCATGATCTTCGCAATCGAGCCTGTTGTCGGCGCACTGAACACAGGACTCAATAACGCTCTGGGTTCATTAAGCGGTGCTAACTCAATTCTTCTCGGTCTGATCCTCGGCGGAATGATGGCAATCGATATGGGCGGCCCGTTCAACAAAGCTGCTTATGTCTTCGGTGTCGCTTCCATCGCTGCCGGCAACTACAACATCATGGCTGCTGTTATGATCGGCGGTATGGTTCCTCCGTGCGCAATCGCTCTGGCTACCATCCTGTTCAAGAAGAAGTTCACAGAAGCTGAAAGAAAGTCCGGTCCGACAAACTTCATCATGGGTCTCTCGTTCATTACCGAAGGCGCAATTCCGTTTGCGGCTGCCGACCCTCTGCATGTTCTGCCTTCCTGTATCGCAGGTTCCGCGCTTGCCGGTGCATTATCCATGGCATTCAACTGCACACTCATGGCTCCTCACGGCGGTATCTTCGTCTTCCCGGTTGTCGGAAACACAGTTATGTATGTAGTTGCACTGATCGCCGGTACAGTCTTAGGCGCAGTACTGCTTGGCTTCCTGAAAAAGGATGTTGAAGAATAATCATCACTGCATTACAGCACATTGAAACATACGGATCCTGCCTGCTTGGCAGGATCTTTTCTGGTGTGTCGGGCATGACACATCTCCAGCTGGTGAGAGTCCAGCCACAGGTATTTACCGCCAAGTGTAGCGAACCCCAAGTCGAAAGCAGTAATGCCGGGATGAAGGAAGAGGCTAGCGAGACTTCCGAGCCTACGCACAGGAATCTGATGAGGGTAAATGGTGGATGAGGTTGCGTGACAAACCGAAGTCCGAAAGGTAAACGTAAAACCAAGACAGTAAATCAGGGGGTTGTGGAAGAAAGAAGGAGATGTGCCTTACCCCGGGAGATCCTGCGGACGGTTAAGTCCAGACGCTTTAAAACAGATATGGTAAAGCCGGTCGAAAAAGGTTTACCGCAGTGAAGTCAGCTGAGGTCGTAGTAGGTATTAAGCCTTGAATACCAAAGGACCTAATGTTTGTATAGTGCGAATCACTATGCGCAAGATTCAGACAGTCCGAATAAGAAGATAGCCTGCAGGCGGAGAAACGTAATCTCTGACGGTGAAAGGAATTGGGATGGTTCTGAATGATTTACAAGTAGAAAGAGGAGCAGCGAAATGGAATTAATTGAAAAGATTCTAAGTGAAGAAAACATTATGGATAACTAAATTAATATGATAAGAAGTAAAAAAAGTTTAGTTAACGATGGATAAACTTCTTCAGAAAAGAAATGGCATAAAACATCTGAATATAGTTGATATGATGCTTGAAAATACAGACCTGTAAAAAAGAATGGCTATGACATTTACGGCATTTAATCCTGTCAGGATTAATTAGCACATGTCTATTCGGAACCGACTTTTGGGACCGGCTCTGAAAAATAAAACATTCATAGAGCAAAATTTGCTCGTAAATGAACGTTTTTAGCCACTAAAGAGTGTATAAAACAGTATAAATCGCATAGATGAATACTGTTCCAGACCCCCTCAGCTCCACTACCTAATAAAGGGGATTGCTCAAATCCCTTTTATTTATCGACTTCTAGTTTTTCAAGCAAACTCAAGAATGCTTTGAGACCGGCTTTTCTTTTTGCGTTCATCGAAAGCAGAATTTCGATCATTAAAACGAACAGAAACAAATTAAAAAAAATGCGTACGGAATCTGCATGCATGTAAATGAAATTCCTGAAAATAAACTATAATAAGATATAGGAACAGTATTACAGCATAGTAACCGGTCTATTTTACTGAACAATAACAAGTCGTAAAGAACAGCGAAAGCTTCTTGGCATTCAGTTAACGAAGTGATTTGAATAATCAGAAGGAGAGAGTTATGGCAGAAGAAAAAAAGACAATCGACAGTGAAGTTCTTGAACAGGTTGACGGAGGCATGGCAGCCGCCTTCCGCGTTCTGAAGCAGGATGTTCAGGCAATGATTCCTGACGAAGTGAAAGAAGAACTCAGCACAGCGAAAAGCGATATGGAAGCTTTCCGGATTCTGACGGATCACGGAGTAGATTTTACAGCAATTGAAAAGAAGATTTCTGATGCAGGATTCGGACAGATAAAAATCGGTCTGCAGGAGCTGTCTGATGATGCACTTGCGGACGCTGCCGGAGGTTTCTTCCCAATCAGCACCGGCACGGATGTCGTCTGCAAATGCGGTGCCAGATATAAAGAAGACTTTACACTGCAGGCATTTCTTGCACTGACCGGAACCAGCAAATACATATTCATATACCGCTGTAATAAATGCGGTCAGCTGATTGGCTATACCCGCGACGGCAAGGTGGAATACATTGACCTGAGCCTGCCGCTGGGATTATAAAGCCTTTATAAACCGCAAAACAAATACAGCTGACTCAACAACGCAATGTCAAAGACAGATCAGTTTCTGTATGAATGAATCAAAAAACCGGAAGACGTGAGTTCGTCTTCCGGTTTTCAGACAATTCATTGACCGGATCGTTTATGCCTTTTTCAGGGTGACTGTCACGTCTCCATAGGTTTCCGGTACGGTATATTCTTCTTCGCTTTTCAGATATCCTTCCGGAACTTTCATGACATGTACCGTATAATGACCTTCCGCGGTTTTGAAGAATGCGGTACCCTCAGCATCTGTTCGGCCCATCATGCATGCGGTATCGGAGCAGAACTGAAGGGAGGCACCCTCTACAGGTGTTCCGTCACTGCCGGTAACAACGACCCGGTAACCGTCTTTCTTCTCTTCAGCTGCTTCCGAAACCTGAACAGGATCGAATCCTGCTGCTGCCTTTGCAAGAAGCTCATCGAAAGTCTTTTCGTATTCGGAAAGATCAGCCGGTGCGCCCATGACCGGATAGGTCATGATCTTTCCTTCCCGGTTTACGAAGATGGAAGTCGGAATGCCCTGAAGGCCCAGATCGTCATACAGTGTGCCGGCCGGCAGAAGGTTGACATAGGTAAGATTCTTCTCCGCCATCAGAGATTTGCATTCGGCAAGTTTTTCATCGGCATCATTGCAGTAACCGACAATGGCAGCGTCTTTTTCAAGCATGCGGCGGTGAATGTTGCCCAGTTCTTCCAGCTCGCGCTTGCAGGGGTTGCACCAGGTTGCCCAGAAGTTGATCATGGTGACAGTATGGGCGGCGAACAGTTCTTCACTCTTTACCGGATTGCCGTCAACGTCAGTGGTTTCAAAACGGATGGTTCTGCCGACCAGTTCGATACCGGGGATATGCGGCGGATAATATTCGGCATTTTTAAGATCCTCAATCAGAATGTTCTGCACAGACTGGTATTCTTCGGCGAAGTCAGGATGTTCTTCCATGAATTTTTGATCATTGTCGCGGTCCGTGATCGCGTAATAGGTAATATCTTCGCATCTGCCTACTTCCGTAAACATATCTTCCGTTGCCGAATCCTTTTTCATGATCTGCATGATTTCCTTTATGCCGCGGCCGCCGTCAATTCCGACAACGGTAAGCAGGATACCCATTTTAGCCATGACAGCCATCACCTCTTCCTGTGTCGGCTCGTCACCTTCGACCTGCTTTTCTCTGGCTTCTAATTCTTCCTTGGTCATGGCAAGATAGTTGAACATCATGACATACAGACCGCTGTTGCCGCCCATCGGGAAGGGCGCCAGCGATCCTTTGGTATTTTCCAAGACATCGGAATAGGTCAGGTTGAATCCCATTTTTTCATATTTTTCGGTTTTTCCCATGATTGCAATTGTTCCTTTGCTTTACAAGCAGATTATACTTTTTTTTATCAGTGTTCCGGTGATCAATTTGACTGCAGGCTGTATTTTCATGGTGCAGTGCACCTGAAAGACGGCAATTGACAGTCAATGTTTTCTGTTGTATAAAAATAGTGCCTGCTGAGGCCATCCGCCGAGGCAGGCCCGAATATGGGGCCCTGGGGCCCCGCCTTTTTTTTGCAAAAATGCCGGAAAGATTCCTGATGGTATCTGCCCGGCCTTATTTTGTTTCTACAGTCTGCACAACAGTTTTTCTGTGTTTGCCGTTAAGAAAACAGTAAGAATATATATTATTGATAGTGAGGACACTGCTTATGAAACATATCAGACGGGGATACAGCGAAGATGACAGGAAGTATTTTGGCGGTGAAGCACTGGTTATACTTTCTTCATGTGCACGGGACATCGTATATCTTCTGGACAGGGGATATCCTTATAAAACCGTTATCAGTTTTGTCGGCAACCGGCATCGTCTGACGGAACGGCAGCGCAATGCCCTGATGCGGATGTGCGCTTCGCATGAAATGCTGGAAGCCAGAAAGAAAAACCAACTGGCATCACTGGAAGAAGGGTGCACGGTAAATATCGATGCTTTCAATGCCATTGTTCTGATGGAGACGGCTTTGTCCGGCAGTATGATCCTGAAAGGACTGGACGGTTGTTATCGGGACCTCAGCGGACTTGCCGGCACATATTCCGTGATCGATAAGACCGGTCCGGGAATCACACATATCCTGCAGACCCTGCTGAAACACAGGACAGGCAAAGCAATCTTCTGGGTCGATGCACCGGTATCCAATTCCGGACGCCTGAAAACGGAAATCGCCGAACGGGCGGAAGAACTTGGTTTCCCGGTCGATATCCGTATGGTAAACAACGCCGATACCGAACTGAAGAAATGCAGCCATGTCATTTCCGGTGATTCCGAGGTGATCACACAATGCAGAAGCTGGTTTAACCTGTATGATGAACTGATCAGAGACCTGAGTGATGTCTGGACGGTGGAACTGAATCTTTGAGGATCTGTACTGTTTCTGATATGATACCTCAGAGTGAAATACAAAAAGGCGGAATTATGGAACTGAAAAAACTGTGGATTATCCTGGGCTCTGCTGTTCTGCTGCTGATTGCCGGAGCAGGCGGATACTATATGGGAAAAAGCACAGAAGATGAGATATACAGCAAAGAAAAGGAATTGAATGTCCAGCTGAACCGCAGCGAACTGGGCGGAATGGAAAAAGTTGAGGGAACGATCTATGTGACAGGACACAAGAGTCCTGACTCCGATACTGTCTGCAGTGCGATCCTGTACGCATCGCTGCTGAACCAGCTGGGATATGAAGCGAAGCCTGCAGTCCTTGGACCAGTCAATCAGGAAACGGAGTATATCCTGCAGCGTGCCGGAATGGAAACTCCGGAACTGTTGGAAGATGTTTCCGGTCTGAATATCGTTCTTGTTGATCACAGCGATTACATACAGTCGGCGGAAGGCCTGCAGGACGCGGAAATCATTTCCATCATCGATCATCACGGTGCCGGAAATGTCACGACCGGTCATCAGATCGTCTATGATGCCAGACCGCTTGGCGCGACTGCCACGATCATCTGGATGCGGTACCGGAACTACGGTATCGATGTGAGTCCTCAGGAGGCTTCGCTGATCATAGGTGCGATCCTGTCGGACACAAACCACTTCCTTAACAACAACACGACCTTCGCTGACAGGGAAGCGGTAAAGCAGCTCAGTGAACCGGCCGGGATTACCGATATTGATGCCTATTATCAGGAAATGTTCAAGGCATCGATTTCCTATCATGACATGAGCGATGAAGAAATCTTCTTCAGCGATTATAAAGAATATGAAAGCGGCGGAACGAAATACGGAATCGGCTGTATCAATGCCTATGATGATGACGATGCCAGAGAAATTGCCGGACGCATGAAGAATATCGTGACAGATTCCCTCGCAGCGACAGGAATGGATATGGCGTTTGCCCAGATCAGTATCTTCCATGACGATCTTTCAATCACATATCTGGTTCCTTCCAATGAAGCCGCTGCGGAAGTCATACGGACCGCGTTCGGGGATGATGCTGTCTTTGACGGTACATCATTCCGGATCGAACCCGGTATTTCCCGCCGGCAGGTACTTGTGCCGGCAATTACGGATGTTCTGGAATCATATCCGAAAGAATAACAGTAAATCAAAACAAATAAGGAGAACAATATGACAGACAGATTTGACGCTAAATATTTGAAGAACATCGACTCGATGCATTTCATCATGCCGTTTATGTTTCCCAACCGGTGTGACAATGAAACCTTCTTCAGTTTCCGTCTCGACCTGAGCGAACTGAATGCATATATCGCCAAGAAAAACGCAGACAACCCTGAGTACAGGTACAACCTGTTCCAGTGTCTGATTGCGGCTGTGCTGAAGACGATCACCCTGCGTTCGAAACTTTCGATCTTCATCCACAACCGGAAGATGTACAAACGCAACGAAGTATCGGCGGCATTTACCGTCAAACAGGAATTCAGCGACGAGGGCGGTGAGGTGCTGGCATTTATCCACAGCAAACCGGAATGGACGATCGATGATCTTCATAACGAAATACACAGACAGCTCCTCAAACTGAAGAACAAGGAATATGTCGATGAATCGACTGCTGTCATGGACAGCTTCAACAAACTGCCGGAATGGATCTCAAGACCGGCTGTCAGCGCGGTATGCCGTCTGGAAAAAGCGGGACTGATTCCGCCGGCGCTGGTGGAGACAGATCCCTATCATTCCACGGTCAATTTCGCCAATCTCGGTTCGATCGGACTGCCGGGCGGATTCCATCATCTGACAAACTGGGGAACCACCTCGATCTTCATTGTCATCGGCAAGATGGACAGGATGCCGTTCTTCGAGAATGATGAAGTCGTATTCAAAGATGGTGTGGATATCAATATCACGATGGATGAAAGGATTGCGGACGGCTATTATTTCTCCAAATCCATGAAGATGATGCAGTACTTTATTGCCCATCCTGATCTTCTTGACAGACCGTTCAACGAAAAACTCAGCGATGAGGTTTTCGCAAGTCTGTAAAAGAGATTGAACAGCCTTTCTGTTTGTTTTCCGAGTGCTGTCAGAGACAGCAGGAGAAATCACAGAAGGCTTTTTGTTTATACTGAATGCAGCACTGAATACGGTATAATGTTAGTAGTTTTTACTGCATTTAAAAACGGAGATGAATCATATGAAAATCATGAAAATGCTTCCGGTTTCTATGCTGGCTGCCTGTCTTTTCCTGACATCCTGCCAGAAAGATCCCACCGAAGGAATGACCAACCCCGAAATCTCGGAAAAGGCCATGGACAGCTTCCTGAACAAAATCAGCGAAGGCAATTACACGATCAGTTCAGAAGGTTTTCTGACGACATCCGTATACTCCAAGGACCTCGTCTGGTTCGACTACGCGGAGGATATCTATGATGACTTCACTGTCATGAGCGTTGACAATGAATCCTTCCAGGCCACGCTGAAAGAAGACGGTTTGGAAGAGGTTGCCTATGTTTCCGAAGGCAAGGCAATCGATGCGGCAAGTTCCAGACTTCTGAATTACTGGCTGGAAGACGAAGTGTCAGAAGGCAATATCTACAATCTCTTCTACAATGATCCGGATAATCCGCTTGTCTTTGTGTCAAAAGAAGAACCTGTAAAACGGACGCTGCTTTCCCTCGTGGGGTATGGGGAAAATGCCCTGCGGCTGATGGAGGATGTCTATCTGGAAATGGATAATATCGATCCTTCCGTCGTTCATCTCAAAGCGGTTGTCAACAATGATGTTGTTGCCCGCACGAATTTCGAGGATATTGATATCACGGTGAATTTCGGCAATGCCCAGGATAATAAGGCGGCGGAAGAATGGATGAAGAACCCGGTCTATCCTGCCGCCAGAACAGCTTGGAATGATACGGATATCTTTATTCTGAATTCGGTCTTCCTGCCCGGATACGGTGAAGATGCGCTTCCGTTCCCGCCGTTTGCCAGCTATGCGTTTACGATCGACCAGAACAGTTTCGTCACGGAGGATGCCGCGTCCATGCGTGATGCCCACGCCACCGAAAAAGACTTGGAAGATTATATCGCGCTGCTGAAGGAAAACGGTTTTGAGGAAGAAAAAGAGACGGGAGAAGACGGAAGCGAAAAAACGGTTTACCGTCGTGTTCTGAGAGGAGAATACAACTGCTACACCCAGGTCGAACCGGAATATGACAACGGTGTCAACCTGACTGCCCGGAAACATTATGATTTCCCGGAGTATGACAGCCTTGATGCGGTCAATACAAGAATTGCGGAACTTGGATATCCGGCACTTTCTGACACTCTGAATTATGACGCTCTCAAAGGAACCGACAGAGCCGATGAAATGACGGAATCCTGGCTGTATTTCTTCGATTATGAGTCGGGTTTATATGTCACGATTGATTTCCAGGACCGTGCCGAAGTGCAGTCCTGGCTCGACGAATACTGTGACACACTGCTGAATGCCGGATTCCATACGGTCGGCGGCGGCAGTATGGAAGAACTCGACCCGGATGAGGGCGGAAAGCTTGGATCCTATCTTGAGGAAACAGAGGATACAGTACTGAATAAGCGGTTCCGGCTGCTCGGTGATGGGCAGGAAGATGACGTGGACTATTATGAATCGGAAAACGGATTTGCCAGTTTCCGTTATAAGTACACAGGTGAGAATACGGTAACGCTGCTTTACAAGGCGGAAAGGTATATTTCTGCCAGCGAGGCGGAACAGCTGATCAGCGATGCCGGATTCCCGCCAATCGAGCTGAAGGAACCGATCAGCTGCCGTGATCTGACCAGATTCATGAAGATGCGCTACGGTCTTGACCTGATGGCATTCACGACCGTCAGCCAGCATTATGACAGCACTGAAGAGGCGGAGGCGTTCCTGAGTGCCTATGAAGCCGTCCTGACAGATGACGGATACGGCAGGACCGATCCGAATATGGCAGGTACATTGAAACAGATCGCGATTTACAACGAAGAAAAAGAAATGACGGTTGGCATCGATTTCTTTGAAGGTGAAGACGGTGTAACGGTCAACTTCGACTTCCGCGCGGATTAACTGCAGAGGAACATACAAGCGTATAAAGGGGCTGTAACGAATAGGTAATTGATGATCACTCATCAGTCACCTTGAGGTTACACCTCTTTTTTTAATTGCTAAGACTGATATATTCATGTTCAA
>CACYXJ010000058.1 GCA_902778375.1 uncultured Erysipelotrichaceae bacterium | reverse complement strand
AATCTGTTTACCCATTTGATTTACTTCTGTAAATCGTTGTTTTCATAATGCCAGTTAAGTTTTCCTGATTTTACTTGACGTATTCATAGCTGGTCTCCTGAACAAAAAAACGTCCGCACAAGGGACGTTTAACGTGGTTCCACCCAAATTCACCGGCTCCTCGCGAAGTCCGGCCTCACAGAGTACTGACATACTCCTGTGCTGTAACGTGCACACACGTCATTCCCTACTTGTCATTCTGCTTTCGGAAATGCGGCTCCGGGATGTGTGTTCAACAGGTCCGTTCCGCTCCCTTTCACCATACAGGAGCTCTCTGCTGTCGCAGAACACTGTCTACTTTTTCCCTTCTCAGCCTTATCTGATATTTCAAATTATACTGACTCTCCATATTCTTGTAAATAATATTGACATCATTTTCATGAAAACAGTTTCACTCCTCCTGCTTCTTCTGTCTTCTCAGCAGCAGCCATGTCATACCGGCTGCGAGAACTGCAGCTGACGCAGCCCCGCCATACAGCAGATAAGGACCATGCACCGCCGGTTCATCTTCGTTTTTCATTGTTTCCGATTCCCGGTTCTGCAGTGTGACGAGCGGTTCGTCATTTCCTTCCTTCGGCATCGTAAAGCGGATCTTCATCTGCATTTTTTCATAACCAGGCACAGCTGTCTGCTGGGAGATGATATATGACTCTCCGGGTACGACACCGTCGCTGATCCGGTGCGGTCCGTCTTCGCTGATCCACTGGGCAACCGTTTCACCCTGTTCATCTTCCACCCGCAGCACTGCGCCTTTCAGGATATTGCCTTTCATATCCTTCAAGACGACAAGAAAACTTCTCTGTCTGATTTCTTCTTTTGCCGGCGGCTCATTTGCGGCAATCTCAAATACCTGACGTGACGGCACAGGCTCTTCTTTCCGTATGTTTTCCTTTTTCTTCTCAGGAAGGGTTTCCTTCTGTTCTTCTTTCTGTTCGCTTTTCTTTTCCGTTACTGTTTCTTTCGCGGGAATGGTTTCCGGGGCAGGCGGCAAAATCTGCGGGGACGGATCTGTTTCCTCTTGCGTCTGCATGATTTCAAAACTGATTACGGGATCTTCCTCCGGTGCATTCCCACTTACGGTAAACTGAATGCTTTCTTCACATTCATAACCTTCCGGCAATAATGCTTTCATCAGATAAGTGCATCCGGCTTCCAGAACTTCGGCAGGCAGCCGGACCTTTTCGCCTTCATTTTCGATCCGGCAGATTTCCTCCTCTCCCGCAAACAGCACGAAAACGATTCCCTCCGGCACATCTGCTGTATCGCAATGCGCCATGACAAAAATCCTGATTGGTTTTCGTTCGATCTTCAGATGTTCCTCGTGCAGATCAAAAATGAATTCCTCTCTTTCGAGCGGATATACTCCCTTCTCCGTTTCCCGGCAGGTGACATAATACTTTCCCTGACCAAGCACAGCCGTAAAGGTTCCGTCCTGATCCGTTTCGTATTCGGCCGGATTCCCTTCCGCATCCAGGCATACCTCGTCATCGTCCTTTTCAGCATAAAAAGAAAGATGCAGGCCTTCCGCTTCCGGCAGAACACTGACTGTTTTTTCCTCATACGGCACTGCATCGCTGACGGTCAGCCAAGTATCATTTTCAAGAAACTGAGGAACTGTGATTTCCCTGTCTGTATTCTGGATATATCCATCCGGTGCGGAAAGCATCCTGAGAATCAGATGGCTGCCCGGTGTGAGCGGAAGGTCTTCGGAAACATATGTCTCCCCGGCCGCACTCTGCCATGTTGTGAGCTCCGTTTCACCTTCATACAGAGCAAACTGAAAACTTCCCGGTCCATCTTCCGGACCGGTCTGCCGCAATTCAAAAGCAGCCTTGAAGGGATGCAGAGGCAGTTCGACAGTATCCGTCTCATCGTCGATTTTCCAGATCATTTCACGGCTGCTGATCCATCCTGGCTTCGGCTGTGACGGTTCGATCTTTATCGTATGTCCCAAAGGCACCGGCAGGATATTTCCGCCTTCTTCGGCAGTCAGCGTTATTTCTTCACCGTCGTCCGTATCGGTAACAGTCAGTCCGATACCGATCAAGGGACTGCATATACGGATTTCTTTTTCTTCCTCCTGTGCCCGGGCCGTTATCAAAGAGGAAAACAGCATCAGGCAGCAGACAGAGAACCTGAACATTTTTTTCATTTTGATCTCCTTTATCCTCTGTCCTTCGTATAGAAATGCATTCCCCTCTTTCCATAAAAAAACTCCGCCAAAAGCGGAGCATGTTCATTCTTCGGTAATCTGGCCGAGAGCCTTGCGGACATTGACATTGATGCGGCGGTACAGTTCCGATGTGTATTGTCTTTCTTCGTCCGAGAATCCGGCAAAGCATGTATCGAGAAGATCCTTCATCGCATCATCGAGATCCCTGATCACAGTGTTGTCATCACCGCACGACAGTTCTGCCTCCGTATTGTTGGGTACAATATGCAGTGCGACCATCCGGCGGCCCTGCAGTTTCTGCAGTGCCATCAGTACGTTCAGCTGGGAAATACCGGTATAGTCGGACAGTTCCTTCTGCGTGCATCTGCCGCTGCTGCTGCGGACTGCAGCGAAAACGCGGATATCCTCCAGTGTCAGATCATGTTTCATGGCAACGGAATTCAGATACCGCTGGTACAGTTTTTCCTGGTAATAGGAAGCGGTCAGAAGATTGCCTTCATCCGAGCGGAAGAATGCCGTGACTGTCTCATCGCCGACTTTCTTGGTGCCCGGCATCATCGGAATTGTCATTTCATCACCGGCAGCATCGATCAGGAAGCCGGCAATACTCAGACGTTCCGCCTGATATTTCTCGTCATCGAGAACGCTTTTCAGGAATTTGCTGTAGTACTTGAATACGCTGGTCTTCATTTCCAGGATCCGCAGCGGATTCAGATTCGTCGCAACCAGTGAGCCTTCCGTCTTTACATAATAGTAGACCGGAACCTGCAGGGCGCAGATTTTTTCACAGTGGAGGATATATTCCAGATTGAATATGAAATCCTCGCAGAAGCTCACTTTTTCGTCCATCCGGATATGATACTTTTCGATCAGGTCCCGGCGGTACAGTTTGTTCCAGAGCACACCGTAATAATAATCGGCCGGTGACTCCATCATATATTCGGCATATTCTTCCCTGCTGAGTACCTTGTCAGTCAGGATGTTCCCCTTGCGGGAAAGATTTTCGCCGACGACCCGGTAGAAATCGGCAATCACCAGGTCAGCTTCTTTTTCTTCGGCTGTGCGCACCAGAAGCTTGGTCGAGTCGCTCGTCAGCCAGTCGTCGGCATCAAGGAACTGGATATACCTTCCCTGCGCCACGTCAATCGCATTGTTGCGGGTGGCTGACACGCCGGCGTTTTTCTGATGGATGACCTTCATACGGGCATCTGCTGCCGCCAGACGGTCCAGGATTTCCGGTGTGCTGTCCTTACTGCCGTCATCGACAACGATCAGTTCCAGATCGGTATAATCCTGTCTGAGGATGCTTTCAACACAGCGCTCAATACATTTTTCGGCATTATATGCCGGTACGATCACACTTACATTAACCATTTCTGTTCCCTTTCGCCTCACAGTACTTTCGGCAGTGTACTGCCGCCGTAAGGCATGACGATCACGCTTCCTTCCCCGCCGTATTTTTTCTGGGCATCTTCATATGCTTCAGAAAGGGACCTGTACGGTTTCAGGATCGTGTTTTTAACAACAGCGTCATCCATGTCGCTGACCAGCATGATTTCCGCTTTTCTGCGGATCATGGCGATAGCCGCAGCCTTGTGGCCGCCAAGCCGGAACTTGGCATGGATGGCATCGATCATTTCCTGCGGATCGCGGTATTTCAGCATCCATTCTTCGAAAACGGCATTGCCGAATCCTTCCCGGCAGGAACCAACCACAATCACCGTTCCGCCATCCTTTACGGCATGGCCGGCATTGTCGAGCGCTTTCTGGGTCTGATACAGATTCAGATCCTTGGGTGCTCCGCCCTGGGATACCAGGACGATATCCGCCTTCTCATCCAGCTGACAGCCGTAATGACTGTCAAGGAATGCACATGCCTGCCGGTGGGCCTGAACCATGTCGCCGCAGGCAGCGCAGACGATTTTCTTGTCGGTATTGAGCACGACATTGACAATGAAGTCGGCACCGACCATGGCTGCCGCTTCCTCGATGTCCTCGCGTACCGGATTGCCTTCCAGCTTTCCGGCGTGGGATGCGGGATCGACCATCAGACGGTGGTTCGCCTGGATCGCAGCCGGGGTGGAAGCACCCGGCATCAGCGCCTTGGCACCACCGGAAAAACCAGCGAAATAATGGTATTCGACATTGCCGATCAGGATCCTGCGGTCGGCATTGATGACTCTGGCATCGATGTCCACCGGCGTTCCCTGCTTTGTCGTGCCGACATGTATGGTCTTTTCAAAATCCGTATCAGCGCATCTGACGCTGCGATAGATTTCCTCTCCGACAAGATGAAACATTTCCTCTTCGCTCTGAAGACGGTGTGATCCGCGGCCGAAGAGAATGGTGATATCCTCAGGTTTCATTCCCGCCCTGTACAGCTCTTCCAGCACATGCGGGAGGATCCTGGCACTGGGACAGGGTCTGGTGATGTCGCTGGTCATGATAACCGCTGTTTCACCTTTTCCAACCAGTTCATGAAGCGGTTTTGTGCCGATTGGTTCTGCCATCGCTTCTTTCATGATTTTTTCTTCATCCGGATCTGAAGGCAGCTGTTCCGGCATAAGAATATCTTTTACAAGATCATCCCTCACTTGCACACACTGTTCTTCATGGCCGGTTTTCAGACTGATTTCCATAGCGGCTCCTTCAGTTTTCGAGTACCCGTACCCGGAGCATTCCCTCGATATCCTCGAGTTCCTTCACCGCTGTCTCGTCGACATCGGAGTTGACATCAAAGACAGAATAGGCAATATCGCCGCGGGACTTGTTCGTCATGTTTTCGACATTGATGCGGTCCTTGGCAAAGACCGGCATGATCGCAGCCAGAATACCCGGCAGGTTGCGGTGAATCAGGCAGATTCTCGCCTCGCCGCTTCTTTCCATGCTGAGATCCGGCAGGTTGACGGAATTCTTGACATTGCCGTTGCGCAGATAATCATCGATTTCCCTTGCCGCCATCATGGCGCAGTTGGATTCAGCTTCCACCGTTGTTCCGCCCAGATGCGGAGTCAGGATGGCGTTCTTCGTTTCGATCAGCCTTCTGGTCGGGAAGTCGGAAACATAACGTGCGACCTTGCCGCTGTTGAGGGCATCGATAATCGCATCCTCGTCCACGACATCGGCACGGGCATAGTTGATGATCCGTACGCCGTTCTTCATTCTGGCAATCGCCTCGGCATCGATCATATGATAGGTGTCTTCCTTGAGCGGCACATGCAGGGTAATGAAATCGCTGTATTTCAGAAGGTCGTTAAGATCATTGACACGGAATACACGGCGGGAGATCTTCCAGGCGGATTCGACAGAAAGATACGGATCATAGCCGTATACCTTCATATCGCATGCCAGGCCGGCATTGGCAACGATCGATCCGACATTGCCGGTACCGATGACACCAAGTGTCTTACCGGCGAATTCAGGACCGGCGAACTGCTTCTTGATCTTTTCCATCCGTTCTTCCACCGGGCCTTCGGAATCATCATAGGTATAGACCCATTTCATGGCATCGAAGATATCACGGCCGGCCATGGTCAGGCCGAAAAGGAACAGTTCCTTTACGCCGTTGGCATTGCCGCCGGGAGTATTGAAAACCGCGATGCCCTTCTCGATGCATTCCTTGTAGGGAATCGTGTTGACGCCGATGCCGGCACGGCCGATGCACAGAAGCTCCGGGTTAAACGGATAATCATGCATATCGGTAGCACGGACAAAGATAGCGTCGGGATCGGAGACATTGTCGCCGATAATATATTCATCGCTGCGCAGGATCTCGCGGCAGGAATCGGAAATATTGTTCAGTGTCCTGATTTTGTACATAGCTGTTACCTCCGGAAGTATATCTTTGATATTCTATCACGAACCTTTCCATTATGAACGTGAAACTGTTTTCCGCCATTGCATTCGCACTGGCACTGGGGTAAAATGAACAGGCATGAAATAATGCCCTAGTGATGGAATTGGTAGACGTAGGGGACTCAAAATCCCCCGGTGGCGACACCGTGCCGGTTCGAGTCCGGCCTGGGGCACGGAAGAAAAGAACCCGAAGAGATATCAGGTTCTTTTTTTCTGTATTTCGATTGTTTCTGTCACAGGATTTCTTCCAGAACAGCCCTGTCCCAGATTTCCACCTGCTTTTCGCCAGCCAGTTTCTTCACGTCTTCGCTGACAGCCGTATTTGTGATCAGAATTCCGCCGTCGGCATTTTCAATGTCGATATCCTGGGCTGTTTCGATGATTTCCCTGGCTGTGATTTCCCGGTTCAGGAAAGTCTGCACCGTATAAGTTCTGCCTTCGTACCTCACAAGCAGGTCATTGTCATTGTCGCTGCGGCCGTCCGCGATCCGGCTGTCTTCGATCAGTACATCGGTGTATCCTCTGTTTTTTAACAAAGTGCCGATATAGTTTCTGAATTCCCTGTCATCCATGAAACTGTCGATGACCATCAGTTCTTCCATTGTGATCTTCTCCTTCTGCATGAACAGAAAAGCCTGCCTCAAAGATGGCAGGCTTTCATCCGATTATGCTTTCTTCTTTGCGTTGGCTGTGGCAATGACCTTGTCGGCAACATCCTTCGGTGCCGGCTCGTATCTGTCAAATACCATGACAAATCTGCCGCGGCCCTGGGTCATGGCACGGAGTTCGTTCGCATATGTCAGCATTTCCGCTGTCGGAACTTCCGCATGGATGACCTGGTCACCTTCGTCGTTCAGCGACATATCCATGATCATACCGCGTCTCTTCGACATGTCTCCCATCAGTGTGCCGGTGTATTCTTCCGGTGCGGTGATCGTGACTTTGCCGATCGGTTCCAGCAGTGCCGGCTTTGCCTTCGGCATTGCGGAGTTGTAGGCAAGTCTTGCGGCTTCCTTGAAGGCGACTTCCTTGGAGTCTACCGGATGGTAGGATCCATCGTACAGGATCGCCTTGACACCGACAACCTTGAATCCGGCCAGAGGTCCGTGTTCCATGCAGTCTCTCAGACCCTGTTCAACCGGCGGGAAATACTGCTTCGGTACGGCACCGCCGAATACTTCTTCAGCGAATTCCATCTCGTCGCTTTCGGTCGGTTCGAAACGTACCCAGACGTCACCGTACTGGCCGGCGCCGCCGTTCTGCTTCTTGTATTTACCCTGGGCTTCAGCCTTGCCGCGGATCGTCTCACGGTACTGGACAGTCGGTTCCTGGGTTGTAACTTCAACCTTGTACTTGGACTTCAGTTTGGAAACGATCAGGTCGATATGCTGGTCGCCGAGACCATACAGAACCTGCTCATGTGTTTCGGCATTGTTGACGAGGCGGATCGTTCCGTCTTCCTGCATCAGGTTGCGGATACCGACGGAGAGCTTGTCTTCGTCTGCCTTTGTCTTCGGCATGATGGCATATCCGAGCATCGGTTCCGGATATTCGATCTTCGGGAACTTGACGATTCTGCTCTTTGTGCACAGCGTGTCGTTTGTTTCCGTGCTCTGCAGCTTGACAACGGCACCGATATCACCGGTGAACAGTTTGCCGACACCCATCTGGAACTTGCCGCTGATGACGAAGATCTGGTTGATCTTTTCATTGGCATCCTTGCGGGAGTTGTAAACCTGGGAGTCGCTGTTGAGAACACCGGACATGACTTTCAGATAGGAGATCTTGCCGACGAACGGGTCAACGATCGTCTTGAAGACAAATGCGGAGAGAGCTTCGCCTTCATTGGTTTCGAGATCGATCGGTTCATCCTTGGCATTGAGGGCGTGAACACGGCCCTTCTCGGCATAGCACGGGAAGTATTCCGTGATCAGGTCCATCAGTCTTTCGATACCTGTCTGGGAAATGGCACTGCCGCAGTATACAGGACGGATTTCGCCGCTGCGGACACCGATTCTGAGTCCCTTGGCGATTTCATGCTCGTCGAACGGTTCTTCCATGAAGAACTTTTCCATCAGGTCGTCATCTGTGCTGGCAATTGCCTCAACCAGTTCGGCATAGTATTCTTCAACCTGATCAACAAGATCCGCCGGAACTTCCTGCGGTTCGGTGCGGTTGTTGTAGAACCAGGCCTTCTTGCGCAGGATGTTGACAGAGCCTACGACCTTGCCGTTTTCAACGATCGGCATTTCGAACGGAATAACGGATTTGCCGAACTTGTCGCGCAGGGAATTGAATACTTCGTCGAAGTGCGCGTGTTCATCATCCATCTTGTTGATGAAGAAGATGGTCGGCAGCTTTCTTCTGTTGACGGCTTCTTTCCATGCGCGTTCGGTACCGGCTTCGATGCCTTCCTTGCCGTTGACGACGATCAGAGCATTGTCGCCGACAGCCAGACCGGTGGTTTCTTCACCTTCATAGTCCATGTAGCCGGGTGTATCGATGAAGTTGATCTTCTTGTTCTTCCATTCGACCGGTGCCAGGTGGCAGTATACGGAGAGGCCTCTCTTGCCTTCTTCCGGATCAAAGTTCAAAGCGGTTGTGCCATCGCCGTTCTTTCCGAACTTGTCGATCTGCTTATTAAAGTACAGGCACGCTTCGATGACGGAGCTCTTGCCGGCTCCGGAATGGCCAAGTACTACGACATTGCGTACATCATTTGCTAAATAATCTTTCATCTTACTCCCCTTTTATTTCAGAATGTCCTTCAGATCAGCGAGACATTCCTTGCGGACGTAGTGAATCGCCATCTGTCCGTTGTTGTCTTTGACTTCCTTGTCTGCACCGTGGCTGAGCAGCAGATTTACCAGACTCGGATAGCCGATGTAGGCAGCTCTCATCAGAGCTGTGCAGCCTTTCGTGTCGGCAGCGTTGATATTCGCGCCGTTTGCCAGCAGATATTCGATAATGTCTGTCTTGTAGCCGTTGACTGCTTCCATCAGGGCTGTTCTTCCCTGTTCGTCAACCGCATTGACATCTGCGCCTTTTCCGACCAGATATTCAACAACATCCTGCTCACCGAGCAGAGAAGCTCTCATCAGGGCTGTTCTGCCTCTGTTGTCATGGGAATTGACATCTGCGCCGGCATGTACGAGCATTCTGCAGATTTCCACATGTCCTTTCTTGGCAGCTCCCATCAAAGCTGTTTTGTTGTTTCTGTCACGCATTCTAGGATCTGCGCCGTTGTCCAGAAGGAAGCGGACAACATCTTCATAACCGCGCTTGGAAGATCTCATCAGGGCAGTGCGGCCGTCACCGCTCTGCACGTTGACATCTGCACCTTTGGAAACCTGGGCACAGACTTTGGCGAAATCACCGCTCGCTGCAGCATCGAAGAATTCACGATTTGTCTGATCCATACCATTACCTCCTATGATCATTCAAGAATATTCAATTTTTCGATGAAAAAAGATGGACGCTCTACATCCATCTAAAAAATGTCGCGTATATGTAACCCAACCCCAATGAAAAGACCGTTTACCTCCTGGGTTCCGCTGTTATTCTGTACAAGAAAAAGTGTTTTTCCGCGAACCATAAGTCAATTCATCTCCGATCTCATTGTGGCAAGATTAATACCTGATTTAATTTTACCTGAATCACTTGATTCTTCAATAGAAGTGGTCCTGAAATCTCTGAAAAACTTATGAAAAAATGTAAGAAAAAGAAAACGTTTTCATTTTTTCATCGCAGGAGACGGATGCTTTCCCGGTAATCCGGCATGAACGATCCGACCAGATCATAGAATTTCTTTGAGTGATTCGGCACCAGCAGATGGGCATATTCATGCAGCAGGACATAGTCCAGACACTGCACCGGATAATGGATCAGACGCTTGGAAATACTGATGTGTCCTCTTGCCGGCGTACAGCTTCCCCAGCGGCTGGTCATGTATTTCAGAGTGATCCGCGGCAGCGGGATACGGTGTCTGCGGCAGATCAGTTCATCCCATTCTCCCCTTCTTTCCGCGATCATCACCTGCAGCTGTTTCGCACCGTAATCGTAAAATGTCTTTTCGATCAGATCCTTGCGGTGTTCCTTCAGATAGAAAACAATCTCGTTTTCCTCGATCATCATGAAATTGCTGCGGGCCTGGACAAAACGGACCGGATACCGTTTTCCGAGCCAGACAGCCTCATGTTCATCGATGCCGGAGGAATGACGGGCTTCCTGTCTGACCTGCCGCTTTTCCGTCCGTCTGATCCATTCTTCCTTCTCTTTGATGAAGCGGGCAATATCGGCATGGGTGATGCGGTACGGACAGGTGATATTGAGAGAACCGTCTTCCTCCACCCGCAGGTACATGTTGCGGTTGCGTTTTTTATACGTGATATGGACCTGCCGGGTTCTGCCGGCAGCTTCGATTTTCATTTCACTCATGGCAACAGACATTATAGCATTTCGCAATCTTTCACTGTTGTTTTCACTTTTTGTTTATGGTAATATACATAAGCAATATGGCGGCTATGGTGAAGTTGGTTAACACACTGGATTGTGGCTCCAGCACTCGTGGGTTCGAGTCCCACTAGTCGCCCCATGCAGGAAAAGCCTTTCTCGCAAAGGCTTTTTTCTTTTATCCGCCGGCTGCCAGTGTCTTCAGATACACAGCGATTTCCGAATCCTGTACCAGCTGTGCTTCCGTATCTGTCTGATAGGATTCCGCGGTTGGAAACAGCCGTATGTCCCCGGCCGTTTCCGCCAGTGTCAGAAGCGGAATATCCTCAGAGGACACAGCTGTTTCGATCAGATACGGGATGCCGGTACTGTCTGCATCGCGCAGGTCCGTCCCCTTATGATCCCTGACGGCAAGCACCCGGACATTGCGGAACAGACAGCCGCTCAGGGGACTTTCACCACGCCGCTCGACCGTGACATACAGGTCTACCCGCATGCCGGCTGTGATACTTCCCAGCGCTGATACATCGGTATTCATCGTGAAGGAAGTCTGTCCCTGCCGCAGCTGCACGGCCGCCCTGTCCGGCAGGTCCTCTTCCCTGAAAAGCATTGTTCTGTAAAACGGCGAGCCGGCTGGAATCATTCCCTGTATTTCCGTATACTTGCCGATAATGTCCGCTTTCTCCGTATAGGTATGATCCATCAGATACTCCTTCGGAACACTGATCTCGATCACGTCCTCTTCACTGATCCTGGTGCGGGGCGGAATGTCACGGGCAGCGATACAGGCAGGCTGCAGCGACAGATACTCGCCGACATACAGACGAAACAGCAGATAATTGAGGGCCAGGATCATCATCGCACCGCCCATGCACAGTGCCGCCTTGATTGCCGTTGTCCTTTTTCCCTCACCCTGCATGTTCATAATTTCATCGATGCCGGCGCGTCGACCATGTACAGAACTGCAGAAAGGGGCAGCACCGTTTCGCTGATGCTTACCCTCTCTTCACCGTTTTCATCCCTGAAAAGGTGAACTGTTCCGGTCATGATCTGATTGTTTCTGGCATATACCAGCGTATGTTTCCCGTCATGGGGAATGATTTGTGTTCGGTCCATTCCATTTCTCCCTTCTGATTGTTATTTAGAGATGGAGCAGACCGTTGCCGTAAAAAAACGGAGATTTTTGAATCTCCGTTTTGCATTATGCCTCCTGGTGTTCAGCCAGATATGCCTTGATTTTTTCTCTTGCTTCAGGTTTGCAGGGGCGGCATTTGTCGACCGTCATCGCGCCTTCGACAAGCTTTGCGGCCATACCGGCACAGCCGGGGTTTCCGCAGCCGCCGCAGTTATAGCCCGGCAGCATTGCCAGCACATCTTCCACCCGGGTGTCCGGTTTCACATACAGTTTCTGTCCGGCGATACCCAGGAAGACACCGATCAGTCCGCCCAGCACGAGCATCAGTATTACTGCTTTAAAGATTGCCATGATTTTCCTCTTTTTCTCCGCCTGTAAATTGTCTGCGCATTGCACAGTCTCTGATTCCGCACGCCCCGCAGTCAGGTCTGCGATCTTCGCAGCCTTCCGGTACCGGGGTGTTTTTATTGGCGCGGTAGAGCCATACATTTACGCCGAATAAGATAACAACGATGAGTACTGCGAGCAGCGCTCTCATTGATCAGACCAGTCCTGACAGGGATGTGAAGGCAACGGCCATGATCGCGGCAATGATGAAGGCAATCGGATTGCCTTCGAATGCTTTCGGCACGTCATTGCCCTGCAGTCTTTCACGGATGCAGGCGAAGATGCACAGCATCAGCATGAAACCTGCCGGAACGGCGATGGAGTTGACCATCGTTTCGATAAAGTTATATCCCTGTGTGATATTATCCTGCGCGACATATAATACTGCGCAGTTTGTGGTGATCAGCGGAAGATAGATGCCCAGCTGGTCATAGAGCGGCGGGGAATTCTTCTTGATGAACATTTCCACGAACTGGACAAATGCTGCGATCAGCAGGATGAAGGTAATCAGTTCCATGTATTCCAGATGCAGGGGCACCAGCAGCCAGTAATACAGGCACCACGACAGTATGGACGAGCAGAAGATGACGAAGATGACTGCCAGACCCATGCCTACCGCGTTGTCCAGACGGGTTGAGACACCCATGAACGGACACATGCCAAGGAACTTGGAAAGAACGATGTTATTGATCAGTATCGCACTGAGAAACATGGTAAATAACTGCATTATTTCGCCTCCTTGGCCTTCGCGCTCTGGTAATTCTTATAGGCTGCAATCGCGGCTGCCAGACATGCAAACGTCAGGAACGCTCCCACCTGGCTGGTGAACATCGGAACCTCAAAGCCCTTCGGGATCAGACGCAGAGCGAAGATCTCCTCGTTCGTGAACGGATTGGACAGTGAGATGATGCCGGTGCCGAGAAGCTGTCTGATGAATGACATGGCAAGCAGTGACAGGGTATAGGACAGGCCCATTGACAGACCGTCCTTTGCGGATGCTCCGATCGGGTGCATCGAAGCGAATGCTTCGGCACGGCCGAGGATGATGCAGTTGACAACGATCAGGTCGATGAACGCGCCAAGTGCCGTGTACAATGCCGGTGTGTATGCCTGCATCACCATGCCGACGATCGTTACCAGCGTCGCAATGATTACGATATAGACCGGGATGTGAATATCATCCGGGGTGATGTCGCGGACAGCTGAAACCAGGATGTTGGACAGTGTCAGGACCACCGTGACGGCAACACCCATGCCGATCGCATTATTGATATTGGTTGTGATCGCCAGGGTGGAACAGATTCCCAGATACAGTCCGAATACCGGATTGTCTGTCAGAAGTCTGGTGAAGAAGCTCTCTTTTTTTGTTGTTTCACTCATTCTGCTTCACCTCCTAGTTCCCTGCCGCGGCATTCAGCGCGGTGAGTGCCATTGCCCGCAGGGAGGCGCTTGTCAGTGATGCGCCGCTTGTCGCATCGACGGTCGTGT
>CACYXJ010000057.1 GCA_902778375.1 uncultured Erysipelotrichaceae bacterium | reverse complement strand
GCCTTCCAGGATCGCGCTTGTCACCCGGCTGCCGATACCGCCTTCGCGGATCTGACGCATGCCCTTGGGAATCACGGAACCAGAAGCATCCGACACTTCCATATCCTCTTCCGTGCCGAAATGCTTTCCGGTAAACACCAGCATGATCCTGGTGCTGACGATACTGCCGATCACCGCCCCGAGAAAACCGAACAGTACCGGCATCGCCATCGACTGGTGCATGATGGGTGACAAAGAATACATATAGGTACATACGATCAGTCCCATGCCGAACGACGTGCCAAGGTTTGTCAGAGCTGGGAACTGGTATTTCTTGAAATAGCGGCGGAACCTTCTGTCTTCCGATAAGGCGAGAATGGCCGGGTTGTCGGAAAGGAATGTCGTGACAACACCAAGCGAGGCAACGCCCGGCATGCCGTACAGAGGTTTCATCAGCGGTTTGAGCAGATGGTCCGCCAGCGATACGAAACCGAATTCCGATAACAATCCTGATACCGCGCCCATGATGACGCAGATCGCCGTGATATATAAAACCGTATCGATCAGAAGACGGTATGCCGTATTCATGATCGTATTCAGTGTATTGGCAAGTCCCATCTGAGAAGCGAAAAACGCGAATATACCGATAAAGATAACCGGAAATACGAAAGTCTCTGTTCCGAGTTCCTTCGTATATGCCGGCGAATTATGACTCTCTGGTTCCATTGCTGTCCTCCGGAAGAATTGTTTCTGACAGTTCCATTATAGTGGAACAGATGAAGAAAAAACGGGAATAATTCCCGTTTTCTCAAAATCATGTCAGTTATTTGAATCTGTCCTTCAGCCGTCTTGCCCTGTCGGCCAGATCATCATTGGACATATGTCCGATGCTGCCATTGTAACTGACACCGCGTCCGGTCTGGGGATCGACCTTGTAGGCATTGCCGTTGGAATCATAGGCGGTAAAAGGCTTAAGGGGATCATAGAGTCCCTCGACTGTTCTGGCAAAGTCAAGCCAGCTGGTGCCATTGTCATACAGTCTTTCTTCTTCCGCCATCATTTCCGCGTACTCTGCTTCTCTTTCCGCGATCAGCTTCCGGTATTCGTATTCCGCCTTGGCTGCATCTCTTTCAGATTGATATATGCCAAGAACGCGGTTGACTTCCTTCAGCAGTTCAGCCGCACCCCGGACATTCCACTTCACGGCGGTTTCGAGACTGTGTCTGGCCGACCTCAGCAAGCTTTCCGTGCCTCCCGTCTGATTGTATTCCTCGACACATTCCCGGGCATGAACCATGCAGCAGTAGCCGTTGCCTTTTTGGCCGCCTTCATAGAGATACAGTTTGGCTGTGATTTCATCATTCATTGCCATATAGACACGGTACAGCAGCCAGTAAGCGGTAATGCTGCCGTGTTCCAGTGCTTTCTTTCCGTAATTCACCGCATCCTTGAAATATCCATTTTCGGCAAGCGTCCAGGCCAGGTGTTCTTCCACGTCCTTGTCAGCTTTCTTCTTCAGGACACGGGTAAAGACGTTGCATTCCATATCAAAACTCAATTCGACAGAGTTTTTCATAATCAGATCCGCGGTCAGATCGATGACCCTGCTATTGTCCAGCAGTACCAGCGGATACCAGTACACTGTCATGTTCTCATAATCACCGGCCTGGTAGCATCTGGCACCTTCAGCATAACGGTCTCCGGCAGAAGCCCGCAGTTCCTCGCACTTCGCATGTGCCTGCTCATGACCTCTTTTCTCAGCCAGAAGATAATACTCCCAGCAGCTGGCGGACAGTACCGGATCAGCGACATCATTTTCAAGAAGATTTCCGATCCGGAAAGCCGCTTCACTGTTTCCCCGGTCAGCAGCCATGGCATAGTAATTCACCGCTTCACCGGTTTCCTGATAGAAAAGCGGCAGATTCTCATAATACTCCGCAACCTTCATCATCGAAGCGACGTCGCCGCATTCAGCCGCATTCGCAAGATGACGGAACCACTTCTGTTCACTGTATGGTGTTCCCTTGCCGGTTCTGTACATTCCGGCAACCTGGATCTGGACCTGTGCTTTCATCTGGTCCCTGTACTTCTCAAGGACTCTCGCCATGCCTTCCTGTTCCGCATCGCTCAAGGCCAGCGCCTCCAGTGCCCCGGCGGCGTCGGGATGTCCCAGCTGTTTCGCCGTTTCCAGAAGCCGGGCGGCAGTTTCCCTGTTCTTTTCAATACCGATGCCGCCGGCATGGTGCATTGCCAGAACATATAACTGTTCCGTATCACCGAGCCGGAACCCGTTTTCCAAAAGTTCGTTGATCTTCCGGTCATTTGTTTCTGCCGGCAGATACTGCTTGTAATCCCATCGTTCGAAGTAACTGTTCTTATTGAACCGGTAGAAAGCAAGAAGGACATTATGTACTTCCAGACTGGTGCCGGTATTCTCCAATGCCCACAGACGGCTGACAAAAGCCCAGTCATCCTTTTCATTGACTGCCTTTGTGAGCATCTGGTTCTTGCCGTAACCGTTTTTCAGTTCTTCCTCATAGTATTCCGTCAGCTCATCCACTTCCGGAGAGAGATCCCTCTTTTCGGCCGCAGCCAGTTCACATGCCTTGCGCAGGAACTGTTCCAGATCACCTCTTCTGCCGGGATCATTGCGGCAGAGACCGATGCATTTCTGGAGCGAGTTCAGGTTGCCGTCCTGCAGGGCACTTTCATACAGGATCTCGTAATATGCCCCGATATTATCATTGTTTTCCAGTTTTTCCGCTGCCCGCAGGTATTCTGTGCGGGAAGCTGTGCCGGCATGGGCGGCTTCGGTGTAATAAAGAAACGCCGTCTCTTCATCCTTTTCGCATCCTTCGCCGTTTGCATACATTTCATAGACGACCCGGTAAGCCCGTTCGTCATTCTTCTGGGCGGCCAGAAGGAAGTGCTCGAGTGCCCTTTCGGGATCACCGGAGCGGATCATCATACCGAGTTCGTAATCCTGATCGATCAGTCCCAGATCCTGGGCCCGGCATCCCCATTTGTATGCCAGACTGCTGTTGCGGAAGAAACTGTCATTCAGGTAAAGATCATACAGCTGCAGGATGGCTTTCTTATCATCCGTTTCCGCCAGCGAGGTAAGCACTTTGACTGCTTCCTCCCGGTCAGAACGGCTGCCGGCCGCCATTTTCCGGTTGACGAATTCCCACATCGCGGGTTCGTACTGAAAATCTACTGCCTTCCGCAGCATCGTTTCCGCCTTGGCGGTATCATACAGTTCGTTCCCGGAATCGATCATCCGGAGATAGAGCTCATATGCCCGGTCGCCGCTGATCGCCTGCTTCATCAGTCTTGCCTTTCTTTCGGCAAGCTCGGCAGCGGCCTGGTCAGCCTTGATCTTGTTTTTCAGGGTTTCCATGCCGGTGTCCCAGTTGTTTTCCTTCCGTGCCCTGTCAAGCCAGTACATCGCGGTATCGGTATCAGATTCGCAGCCCTGGCCGTAATAATACATTTCGGCACAGTAAAACTGTCCCAGTGAATCTCCCTTTTCAGCAGCTTTTTCATACAGGTACAAAGCTTCCGGAAGATTCTGCTCTGTATAAATGCCGACACGGTAATAGTCAGCCACCTTGACCTGGGCTTCCGTGTTGTCCAGTTCCGCGGCCTTCAGAAACAGTTTGAACGCTTCCTTATGATCCCCGAACCATTCCTTGGTCAGACCGTCCTGATAATATTTGGTCGAATTCTGTCTTCTGAACATGACTTCACCTAATACTCGAGATAACAGCCTTCCTTATCAACAAATTTACCTGTGAACAGCAGATACAGATCCTTGATCACACCAAAGAACAGAAAACCGCCGGTCATGGCATACAGGATTCCCGTCACTCTTCTTCCGACATAGAAGTAATGGGCTCCGGCAGTGCCGGCCAGAAAGCATATGATCAGTGCTGTTTTCTTGCTGTATGGCGAACCGGTACCGTTGGCTCTGGGTGCCTTTTCATAGTCTTTGGGCTGGTGGATCCAGAAATAGATGCCGCCGCCGATCAGATATGCCAGTCCCAACCACAGCTTGAGCCGGCCGAAGAATCCATGCGAATGGTTGAACAATATGAAGAGATATACCAGGATTGCACCGTAGCCCCATAACAGGGAATTCCTTTCCCAGTCTGAGGTCTTGTCTTCCTCCACTTCGCTCTGCCGTCTCATATCGAGATTCTGCGCTTCCTGTTCGCTGAACAGTTTCTCGAATTCTTCCGGCGTGATCTTGATCCTGTTGCGGCAGCCGTCGCACATCAGTGACGGTCTTCCCTCTTCCGCGATCATGATCTTCCCGCATTCGGGACATGTGATCTGTACTCTTCTTGCTGTTGTCATAACGGTTCCTCTTTCTAAGCCTTTTTCACCAGCATGGCAGGACGTATCGTAAAGTATTCAAAATCTTCTTCTATACCATCTTCGGCGGAATGCACATTACCCTTGCAGTCCACATATGCCTGTTTCCCTTCAGCATTGTCACTGAGCCACCACCAGCAACTTTCACTGCTGTCACGCATGCGGATCTCTGCGTTCATCTGGCTTTCATCATAGACATCGGGAATCGACTGGCAGCGGCGGTCGTCCTCATCCATATATTTCTCAGCCTCTTCGGCGCTTAACAGAAAGATCCTGCTGATCAGATTTCTCTCGGAAGGCAGGGAATATGCCGTGCGGATCTTGTTCAGGATCTCTTCAGCATCCGTTGCTTTTCCGAAATCAAGAGCGAACCGGGAAATGACAAGAATACTGTCGTCATTTTCCTGCAGTTCGATCCATTTGATGCTCTCCGGCTGAGATCCGTCCTGAAGACATTCTCCCATCTTGAGAAAACCGTGGCTGTCAAACATTAACGACGGCGCGGATTTTTTCGGCTTGGATGATCCATCCCAATCCGGCAGTCCGGTTGCTGGAGCTTTTTTCGGTCCTGGTTGTGACAGCTTTGACACATCTGTAAACAGATACTTGCTGATCTCATATACATGCGGCTTTTTGAATTCCTCAAACAGTTCGTTCATTGCCGCGTCATATTCACTGTCATTGGCTTTGTATTTCGCGCAGAGATTTCCCATGGCCCGGACCAGTTCCAGTTTGAACAGCCGGTCCTGTTCACAGAAATTCTCTCCTGCCTCTTTCATTTTCTGGCTTTTTCCGCTTTCAAATGTCTTCCTTTCACTGCCGCGGTCATAGAGATACCATCCGATCAGGATCAGTGCTGCCACCAACAGGATGATGAATATGACCATCGTGAACTTCTCGACCAGGTAGACAATGATGCCGATCGCCACAAAGCAGATGATCAGTCCGACCGGACCGGCCGCGAGGCTGATCAGACACAGGATCAGGCCGATACCCATAAAGATATACTCCAGCGGTTTGGACCTGCCCTTCATCATCAGGAAAACCAGGAATGCCATGACCAGCACTCCGATGCCGACATACAGCATCCAGTTGCATTCGGTACTGTATCTGAATACAGCGTTCGACTGTTCCGTGTATTTCTTATATGCCTCAATCCGGGCTTTGCCTTCCGGCCAGCTGTCCGCATTTTCGAATGCATTCAGTATTGTCTTCTTCTCACTCTCAAATGCACTGTAATTATCCATAACAAAGTCCCCTTCCTGTTACAGCAGTGATTCAGGTAATAAATTAAAACAATTATACCGTATGCATGTTCTCTTTCAGTTCATGTTTTTGAACATTTTATGATATCCCTCAATGATTCCTCTGATCACACCGTCAGGATCTTCATAATCAATTGTCACCGACTTCCCGTTCTTCAGATGATATGTCAGCTGTTTCTTTATTACTTCGGCGGACTGGATGTTCTTGAACTCCAGATGTTTTGCATAATCATACGTGCTTTCCAGTGCTTTTTCAGTAATGAAGATACTGCCCGGGACAGTCTTGAAGAGTGTCTTTTTTGTCGTATCCAGATATGCGATCACTTCCTTCACATTCAGACCGAGCGATGTCTCCCTGACTGCCCTTTTGACTGTTTCCGGATTTTCCTTCATGAGAACAAGACCTTTCCTGTCAGGAAGTGAGGCAATTACCTTTGCGAGAGATCTGTCGGATGCCTCGAACTTCCGGAGCATGTTCGTATAGAAGGAAGCGTACTCTTCATGTTCACGGATATTTGTTTCCAGTCTTTCATAAACCTTGTTTTTACCTGAAGTGGTGTGGAAAAGATTGATATACACAAGCCGGACAGGTTCTTTGAGGCTATTAAACCTGTATTTCCAAAGTCCCGGTTCCAGGTCGTCAAGCGTCTGATAAAGCAGATGATCCAGCGCGGATGTACTTCCGGAGCGGATCAAAGCCATTGTCTTCAGCTCCGCGGTTTCATAGCGGAGTCTGTAATTTGCCAGAGACGGTGTCTGTTTCAGAGAAACAATATCCTCATTCATCCATTCATCGGTATGATCCCTGAACATCTTCCGTATTTCCGCATTTTCATAAAACCTTTCAATCAGTTTGTTGTCATAGACAAAATTTCTGATAATACTCATATCTGTCAGCGATTCCGCAGCTGCATATTTTCTGTATCCCTTACGGCCGGCAGAATAGGCGTCAATCAGTCTTCTGACAACATCAATCATTACTTCTTCGCTGACCGGGCTTCCGGCAGTTATCATTTTCAACTGGGCGTAATCGTTGTACAGTCTGGCTTTCCATTCCAGAAATTCTCTGGTTTCTGTTATCGGAACGGAGTCGACAATCTTTACCGCTTTGGTCAGATAATCAAGAGCTTTGTTAAAATCCTGTTCTTTACTGCCGCGGTAGTAAATAGACATGTTCATGTAGCTTCCGGTCAATGACCATGCTGTTCCCGGTCCCGGAAACTTTTCTGCCATACGTTCCCGCAGTGACAGATCCTTCAGATAACTCTCTTTCCACTTCTCATCATTTTTGAGACGTGTATAGATTTCTCCCAGACATCCGTAGTAACTCGAATAGTATAGAGAACGCTGATCCAGCAGATATTCAGTAAAGGTTTTGTCTTCAAGAAGCTGATCGGACTCTTCAGCGATTGCGAGTGCTTTGTTGAGGATGGCAGGATCGTCAGAGTTCTTCAATGACCAGATTGCCTGGTAATAGGCATCGAAGAGCGATTTGCGTTCTTCCGGAACAGACTGATCCATGTTCTCCTTAAAGAAATCCAGTTTGATTTTTGCGTATTTCCTTCTGAGTTCAATATCGTAAATGGTTATTGAATTAAAGTTCTTGCAGATTCTGTCCATGTACATTATCTGGTGTTTCAATGGCATGACTGTCATTTTTTCCCTCAGAAGCGGATATGTCCGGTCGAGAATGCCGCAGAGCATCGTAAACTGTTCCGGATTCTCCTGGAAATGCATCGGCAGATAATAGATCAGGAAATTCAGACAGGGATAGATTCGCTTATCATTGTCATACAGATAATCAATCAGACCGTTCACGGCATCCGGACCGTCTTTCATGATCTGATAGAAGAAGTTTTCGGCCACTTTAGACCAGAGAGGCATGGTTTTGATTCTGTCGCAATGATAAAGGAATTCTGCCAGCCTGTCGTACTGACGGGCCTTCAGCAGATGATATGCGGACTCTGACTGCCTGATCGGATCTTCCATATCCAATGTTTCCAGACAGGAGCAGATTTCGCTGTTGCGCGAATCAATATCGGTGTTCTTCAGAATACCTTCCCGCAGTGACTTGTGCATGAAATCATATCTGCCGTCGGTACGGACAATGAAATCCGTATTCAGATAATTGATGTAATGGGCAAAATCCAGTGTGTTCCAGTCTCCGCCGCACAGTTCGATCAGATCCGCCGCTCTTAAACCAAAGCGGCTTGCGGCAATGTATTCCCGCAGTTTTTTACAGAAGTCCCGGTTGATCCGCTTGCCGACCTCCTCGAAGACATATTCCGACAGTGAAGGAAGATCGGCAGGCATCTCATTGATCACAGCAATCTGTCTTTCGGCGATCGCCAGATTGGGATCTCCGGGCGTGCTGTTGATGATGTCAAAGTCAAAGACATTCATGATACAGAGACGCTGCACCATCAATGAAACTGACAGCGGCAGATTGGCGGAAGGATTGTGCAGAATACCGTCCTTTACGGATGAATGCAGTTCTTTCTTTATATGATCCAGATAACCGTCCACGACCCGCAGCTGGTCCTCTTCCGTCATGTCTTCCAGAACCAGCGAAGCCAGATAATCGGTCTTGATGTCTTTCGTACAGGTAATAAAGAATCTGATATTGCGGGGAATATTCTTCGGGATGAATATCATTCTTGTTCTGTTTTCATCCGGGAACAGCTGGTCGACAGCGTCGATCAGGATGTATATGTTCTCGTTCTGCGGAACGTTCTTAAGAATTCCGGCATATCTGTTCAGAAGGTCCTTGACGGCCAGATTATGATTGTCCAATGATTTCTGTGCAGATAGCTTACACAGATAATTCATGATGATGTCGGTAATATGGTACGCGTCTGTCGCCTCCGGTGTCAGACCGCAGCTGATCGGAAGCACATGACATCCTTCATTTTTCAGAGTCATGGCAACATGTGACAGCAATGTACTCTTGCCGCTGCCGGAATCACCGGCACAGATCACGACCTGTTTTTTTCCGGACTTCAAGGCGGAAAGACACGTATTGGCATCTTCGATTCTGGCTGTGAACAGATTCTCCTTTTCCTGCACATAGTCCCAGTGCGTGCGCATCAGACGGTCGAATGGTGTCATCTGATCATATGCCTGCCAGTCCTTCTGCATGACTGCCTTAAGGTCTTCAACCACACCGGCAGCAAATACCTGGATATCATTTTTACCGGGAGCACCGTTTTCCATACGTACCGTATATTCATGAACGGTCGTATTTCCCAGCGCCAGGATGCGTTCCTTCAGTTCCTGCAGCTTATTGCGGTGATACTCATCCTCATAATCATAAATACCGGGAATACTCTCATCCCGGATATTTCTGATATAAACCAGCGTCGGCTGTTTCAGATGGCAGACGCCATATTCGATTTCCAGAGCTGTGACACTCTTCTCCAGATCTTCCAGATAAAAACGATGGGCAGCAACCGCATTCGAAACTGTTTCCTTATCCGGAATCCATCCATATCTGTAGCCGGTAAGAATAATAAAAGGCGGCTGGCATCTGTCGATCTGGCTGAAACAGACATCCAGCACCTTCAGAGAACTGTCTTCTTCACTCATGTCAGACGTGTTGATTCCCCATCGCAGGTCGCAGAAATCGATCTCGTCGCCATGTTTGCGGGCTTCCTCATTGATCTTCGGGGCGCAGATATCCCGCAAGGCATCCCTTTCCGCCTGCATATCCTTGAATGTGCTTGATACAAAAATCGTTCTCATATCAATACCCCTTCCGTTTTAACTGAATTCCGGTTCATAACTGCTTCTGTAAGACATCCCAATCCTGAGTGGATTTTATGATATCCGTACTGGGAATCTCTTCAGCGGATCATTGTTCCCTTCAGGAAAACATGTTCCGGTTTCCTGTACATGACGGTGATGTCATTGACAGGATCACCGTCAACGACGATCATGTCGGCATCCTTTCCTTCCGCCACCAGACCGGTATGTTCGTCGATTCCCATCAGAATGGCGCTGTTGACGGTAGCCTGCTTCAGGATATCGATATTGTCCCAGCCGAGAAAATCATGGCGGTGGCGGAATTCCGATCCCGGTTCCCTGGTATATGCAGCAAGCGACTGGTCTGTTCCCCAGCCGATAAGAATACTGCCTCTTTGATATGCATTGTTCAGACAGATTCTTACCTGTTCGAGAAGCGCGCTGACCTTGGGAATGACATGTTTGCCGTATTCCGAATCCGGATCGGTATGTTCAATCAGCTCCATAGTCACGGACAGAGTCGGTATGATGCCGGCATCTTTCCTGCCGGCAAGAAGACCGAGACCTTCTTCATCAATAAAACTTGCATGTTCGATCGTCCGCACGCCGCATTTCAGTGCCTGGACAATGGCTTTCGCGCCATGGCAGTGGATGGCGCAGTATGTTTCGTTTTCTGCCGCGATCTTCACTGCTTCCAGGATCTCATCGTCTTCCATGATGCCGATGCCGGGCACACTGCCCTTTCCCATCATCGAACCGGTGCCGTACAGTTTGATGAAATCAGCGCCTCTGGCAAAGTTGATGCGTACAGCCTTGCGCATTTCCTCTTTGCTGTCGACATTGTACGGAACCATATAGCCAAATTCACTGTCCGGTGTGCCGCCGGCATTGGTCGGTGTCATGGTGATGCCGGAAGTATAGATGTGCGGTCCCTGAACAGTTCCTTCATTGACGGCATTCCGCAATGCCGTAACCGAGAAGTATTTGTCTTCACCGCAGTCTCTGACAGTTGTCACACCGATATCCAGAAGATGCTTCGCATATTTCAGATCCCGCAGTGTTCTGGCGCAGGGATCCACATAGTTGGCTTCAGCCGGATTGGTTTCCGTCATGGAGAGATGAATATGGGCATCGATGATCCCCGGCATCAGTGTCTTTCCTTCCAGATCGATAACTTCCATTCCTTCATATGTCTTCCTGCCGCTCTCATTGATTTCAGCAATCATTCCGTCCCTGATTACCACATCCGCAAGTTCAGGTGCGCCTTCTTCACTCAGCTCATTGATAAGCCGGCAATGTTTCAGTACATATGTATCATTCATAACATTTCCCCCCTTGTTCAGATGAATCTTCCTGTGATGCTGTGTTTATTGTTTCTGATATCTTCAGCAGTTCCGCAGGCAACGATCCGTCCGCCTTCTTCGCCGCCTTCCGGTCCCATGTCTATGATATAGTCGGCATTTCTGATTACGTCCAGATCATGTTCGATGACAATGACTGTCGCCCCGTGATCGATCAGGGTGCGGAACACGCTGAGCAGTGTTTCCACATCCTGGGGATGGAGACCGATGGTCGGTTCGTCAAAGACAAAGACCGAGTCATCCTGAGCCCTGCCCATTTCGCTGGCCAGTTTCAGCCTCTGGGCTTCGCCGCCGCTGAGTCCGGGTGTTTCCTCTCCCAGCGTCAGATAACCGAGTCCGAGGTCTTTCAGAATCTGCAGTCTTGGCTGCACGGTCTTCATATCCCGGCAGAATTCCAGAGCGGTATTGACATCCATATCCATCAGTTGCGGCAATGATTTAATCTCTCCGCTTTTATTTGTGACCCGGATCTTCTTGGCAGTATTGGCATAACGGCTGCCGCGGCATTCCGGACAGGGAATATCCACATCCGGCAAAAACTGCACGTCCAGGGAAATCTCTCCCGTGCCGTCGCATACGGTACATTTGAGTTTTCCCGTATTGTAGGAGAAGTCCCCTGCCTTATATCCCAATGCTTTCGCTTCTTTTGTGCGTCCGTAAATCTTGCGCAGTTCATCATGGACATTGGCATAGGTCGCGACTGTCGATCTGACATTGATGCCGATCGGTGTCGCATCGATCAGTTTGATATGTTTTATTCCATCGGCTTCTATCTTCTTCACATGTTCCGGCATTTCCGTGCCCTTGCACAGGGAATCGACTGCCGGCACCAGGCTTTCCAGAATCAGGGTCGTCTTGCCCGATCCGGAAACACCAGTAATGACCGTCAGTCTGTTTTTGGGAATATCGACTGACAGCGGTCTGACGGTATGGATCGCATCGGTTTCCATATGAATCGCACCGGCTTCAAAAATCTTCCTGCTGTGATGGGAATCTTTGACCTGTTCCCTGCCGGCAAGATAGCGGCCGATGACAGATCTGTCATTATTTTCAATCTCACTGACTGTGCCTTCGGCAATGACATTGCCTCCCATGGCGCCGGCATCCGGTCCCATTTCGATCAGCCAGTCGCTTTCCTTCAGGATCTGTATATCATGGTCTACCAGCAGAACGGAATTACCGTCCCTGACAAGATCATGCATGACAGTGTTCAGCCCGACGATATTTGCCGGATGCAGACCGATGGACGGCTCGTCCAGCACATACAGAACACCTGTCGTGCGGTTTCTGACCGCCCTAGCCAGCTGCATTCTCTGCCGCTCACCGGTGGAAAGTGTGGATGACGCACGGTCCAGCGTCAGATAGCCAAGACCCAGATCCAGCAGTCTCTTTGCTGTTTCCAGATATGCCTCGCAGATATTCTCTGCCATATCATGCATTTCCTCCGGCACCCATGCCGGTATTCTTCTGACCCATTCCACAGATTCCTTCAAAGTCATCCTGCAGGCCTGATCAAGGGAAAGCCCCATCAGCTTCGGAGCCCTTGCAGCTTCTGAGAGCCTGGTGCCGTGACACTCCGGACATTCTTCTTCCTTCAGGAACTTTTCCACCCTCTTCATGCCTTTTTCATCCTTGACCTTTTTCAGGGCATTGAGGACGGTAGCGGTGGCACTGTAATAGGTAAAGTCCATTTCCGCCGTCAGCGGATTATCCTTTCCTTTCGGACGGTAAAAAATATGTTTCTTTTCCATCGGTCCGTCATAGACGATTTCTTTTTCCTTTTCGCTCAGATCCCTGAACGGAATATCCGTACGGACGCCCATCTCCCGGCATACATCCGTCATCAGGGACCACATCAGGGAATTCCATGGTGCGACAGCACCTTCATCGATCGTCAGGTTCTCATCCGGGATCAATGTCTTCCTGTCCACCGTGCGAACCGTACCGGTACCTTGGCAGCATGGACAAGCTCCCTGCGAGTTGAATGCCAGTTCTTCCGCACCAGGTCCGTAAAAACGCTCGCCGCATTCCGGACAGACGATTTCCTGCATTGCCGCGACAGCAATCGACGGTTTTACATAATGACCGTTCGGACAGCGGTGAGAAGAAAGCCTTGAATATGCCAGGCGCAGGCTGTTCAGCAGTTCGGTTCCGGTACCGAATGTCGATCGGATGCCCGGAACACCCGGTCTCTGGTGCAATGCCAGAGAAGCCGGCACATACAGCACTTCATCGACATCAGCCCTTGCTGCCTGGGTCATACGTCTTCTTGTATACGTTGAAAGAGATTCCAGATATCTTCTGGAACCTTCCGCATACAATACACCCAATGCCAGCGAAGACTTTCCGGAACCGGAGACACCGGCAATACCGACAATCCTGTCCAGCGGTATATCGACATCGATATTCTTCAGATTATGTACCTTTGCGCCCCGTACAAGTATCTTCTTCGGCTTCTCATCCATATACAGTTCCTCTTGTAATGATAAGACTGCATGAATCATGCAGTCTTATTGCTGTTATAAATATATTTTACAGTGCTTGTTTTACCAGTTCAATGATCGTCACATCAGCAGGAAGCCAATCCACACTGTCCAGTTCATCCTTGCTCAGCCACCTTGCGGCTTCATGTTCCGTCAAGACAGGTCTTCCTTCAATGATCCGGCACCAGTAGCACTTCATGGAAAGATGAAACGAAGGATAGTCATGTTCGATTGTCGTCAGATACTCTCCTACTTCGATCTCTGTTTCCAGTTCCTCTTCGATTTCCCTTTTCAGGGCTTCCTGAGGTGTTTCCCCTGCTTCAACCTTGCCGCCTGGGAACTCCCAGCCGTCTTTAAATTCACCATAACCTCTTTGGGTAGCAAATATCCTATCGCCGGAACGGATAATAGCAGCTACTACGTTAACTGTTTTCATTTGATATATCTCCACTCACAATATAATCATAAATATCATC
>CACYXJ010000056.1 GCA_902778375.1 uncultured Erysipelotrichaceae bacterium | reverse complement strand
CCAGTAGGTAGTGGCATCGTTGTTGATGGCTGTCACGTTGCGGAGAACGCTGATTGCTTCATCCTTGAAGGCGTTCGGGTCGTTGTTGTCGATCCGCATGACGACGAATGTCGCGCCGTCTGTTTCCGGTACGAGGAACCAGCCGTCATCCGGAACGGCGCTGTGCAGCATCGTTCTGACAGTGGAATCCAGGTCGGTGGATTCGATCGTGTAGATTTCCGATGTTCCCTTGGATGCGGAGTTATGATCCTTGGCGGCCGTCGCGGCATCCTTGGATCCGTCCTTCAGTTCGCTGAGGGCGGCATTGGCGTCATCCTGGCTGGTGAATTCCAGCAGGGTGGCCTTGACCGGCGCATAGGCGGCAGCGACCTTGTCGAAGTTGTCGGTAATGTACTTCGGTGTCAGCTGTTCGGCCTGCAGGGAAGGAATCAGGTAGTTGTCGAGATATTCCTGTTCGGTCATGCCGATCTGTTCGAGATGCTTGGTGAAGGTATCGCCGTAATATGTCTTGTAGCTTTCCAGTGACTGCTGGGCCTGGGTCTTCATTTCCTCGGTCAGTTCGATTTCGTTCTGAGCGATGATGCGGTTGACGTCATTGACTGCCTGGGAGGCACCGTTGGTGCCGGCCATGACGGAGTAGACGTCGCCTTTGGTTACATTCTTGCTGCCGACAGAGAACAGCACGGTGCTGCTGTCGGGGAGCTTCGCGGTGGCATCCTGGCATCCGGCAAGGACACTTACAAGAAGCAGAGATGCGCATACTGTTTTGATCTTTTTCATCTTTCTGCCTCCTCAGTTATTCTCTTCCGTATTCCCGGTCGTTTCCGCCGGTTCAGTTGTTTCCGCCGGAGTTTCCTCAACGACGCCGAGGGCGTCCTTGATCTGCTGCTCGAGTTCGGTGTTGCCCTTGAAGTCGAAGCCGACCTGCTGGGCCTTTGCCCACAATGCCTTGTTGGCAAGAGTTGTATCGTACTGGCTTGTCAGCTGCAGGTACGGATCATTGTCGGCATTGTTGGCGGCAAGTGTCTCCGGTGTCGCGGCTGTGCACATGATGCGGAAGTAGCCGAAGTTGTCGGAGCGTACCCAGTCGCTGACAGCACCTTCTTCAAGTGCGAGTGAAGCTTCCAGGAATGCCGAGTCGAGCGAGGAGGAATTCCTGTCGATGACGCCGAGAACGCCGCCGCTTTCGGAAGAGGAGGTGTCCTCGGAGAACTGGACGGCCGCATCAGCGAAGCTGGTGCCGTTGACCAGGGCGTCGTCCACAGCCTTCATGCGGGTCTGCTCGTCAGCTGTCGGTTCCTTGCTGGGATTGTCCGGATTCTCATACTGGATGAGGATATACGAGATCTGACGGATCTTCAGATCGTCGAAGTTGTCCTTGGCATAATCGGCACTGACCTGGTTGAGTTTCTGCTGGAAGATCATATAGGTTTCCAGATCGTCGAAGCCGGTTTCCTTCAGAGCCGAGTTCAGATAGGTCTCCCAGGCGCTTCCGTACTGATTCTGGAAGTTGGAGATGATCGCCTCGGTCTGGGCCTTGGCAGTGTCCTTGATGGAATCGGTCGTCGGAACGCCGGCTTCCACGACTGCCTTCTCAAACAGTTCGATCATTGCCTGCTGGCCGTTTGATGTATACAGATCATTGTAGAACTGCGAAGCCGTGACATCCTTGTCGGTGATGGAATAGACGACGTCTTCGCCGTTAACGGTTTTTCCTTTCAGTTTTCCTTTGTTCGTGTCATATATGTAGAAAATGCTGATGCCTGTAAAAGCAATTACAAGCAGCACCACGAACCAGTTCTTTTTCAAGAAATCGTTCATATGCAGCCTCCTTTATGAAAAAACGCCTCCTTATTATAGGATAAGCAGAGACCTTTTGCAATTTGCTTGTCTGAAAGTTTTGTGAATGTCATTCCTTTTCGTTCAAACCGCTCTGTTTGCCGGCAAAGCGGCGGGGGATAATCGTAAAATCACACGAATCAGTGGAATAATGATATAATCCGATACATAGTGAAGGTAGAAATATGAAAACACTTGAAATCAAAAACCTGCATGTAAATGTGGAAGATAAGGAAATTCTCAAAGGTGTGGATCTGACGGTCAGGGAGAACGAGATCCATGCCCTGATGGGACCTAACGGCAACGGCAAATCGACACTGCTGGCGGCAATCATGGGCAACCCGAAATTCGAAGTCACGGAAGGCGAGATCTGGTATGACGGAAAGAACCTTCTGGAAATGCCGGTCAACGAACGCAGCATTGCCGGTATTTTCCTGGCCATGCAGTATCCCCAGGAGATCCCGGGTGTTACCAACAGCGACTTCCTGCGGGCGGCCATGAATGTCAGAAGGGAATCCCCGGTGCCGCTGTTCACATTTATCAAGGCGATCGAAAAAACGATCAGCGACCTGCAGATGAAGGAGGACCTGGCGCACAGATTCCTCAACGAAGGTTTTTCCGGCGGTGAAAAGAAGCGCAACGAAATCGTCCAGATGGAACTGCTGAAACCGTCGCTCGCCATGCTCGACGAGATCGACTCCGGCCTGGATGTCGATGCCATCAAGATCGTCGGCGACGCCATCAACCGCTTGCATGAGGAAACCGGCATGTCGGTCATCATTGTTTCCCATTACGAACGTTTCCTGGAGATGATCCGCCCCCAGTTCACCCATGTCCTGGTCGACGGCCGCATCGTCTGCAGCGGCGGACCGGAACTGGCGAACCGCATCGACACCGAAGGATATGACTGGATCTATAAGGAATACAACATCACACCGGCCGCCGAAGCGGACGAACTGAACAGAAGACCGGCATCGATCGGCGTCTGTGCCGTCAGGGAAAGTGTGAAAGGCTTAGAGTAACAATGGAAACGATAAGCACATCAAAAACGATCATACCGGCTGCCGGCTACAGCGCCTATGAAATCGACGCCGCGGAAGCAGTCCGTCTCGAACTGCGGGCCGTATCCGGCTGCGATGTTTTCTTCCGCATTCTCCGCTGTCCGAAACTGGAAATCGAATCAGTGACCGAAGAAGGCGTGAAGGCTTCCGTGCTGTTCTACAACAGTTCCGGTGAGACACTGAATACGGAAGAAGTCCATAACGTAAAGAAGGACGCCTCGCTGACCATTGCCTATGGCGAATGCAACGGTGCCGACACCTTCCGCACCGTCCGTGTCAACCTGCAGGAAAGCGGCGCCAACGCGCTTTTGAGCAGCGCTTCGCTGGTCAACGAGAAGAAGGAATACCGCATCGATGTCGCCAATCTCGCACCGCATACGAACGGCGAGATCCGCAACTTCGCAGTCGTCCTGGAAAAGGGACGGCTGATGATCGACGCCATCGGCCGCATCGTCAAGGGCGCCTACCGTTCGGAAAGCCATCAGACTTCCCGTGCCCTGAGCTTCGCCGAAGGACAGCGTTCGGAAATCCTTCCCGAACTGCTGATCGACGAAAACGACGTCCAGGCAAGCCATGCCATGTCCATCGGCCGGGTCGACGAAGACCAGCTGTACTATATGATGTCAAGAGGTCTCTCTGTCCAGCAGTGCACCAGCCTGATCAGCACAGGCTATCTGATGCCAATCACCAAGGTCATCGAAAACGAGGAGCTGCGCAACATGCTGGCGGAGGAGATGGAAAGGAAGATCGCGGAATTATGTTCGATGTAGAGAAGATCCGGCAGGACTTTCCGATGCTGAGAAACCGTCCTGACCTGCTGTATTTCGACAATGCTGCCACGACCTACAAACCGCAGGCTGTCATCGACGCCGTCTGCGGCTTCTGGGAAGGATATACATCAAACGTTGAACGCGGCGACTACGAGACTGCCGTCAGGGCCGACAGGGCCTATGACCATACCCGTGAGATCATCGGCCGCTTCATCAACTGCGATCCGAAAGAGGTGGTGTTCACCGCCAATATTTCCCATTCCCTGAACCAGATTGCCTTCGGTATCGGCCGCTGGCTGAAGGAGGGGGATGTGGTCCTGACAACCGAAGCTGAACATGCTTCCAATCTTCTGCCGTGGTTCCGTCTGCAACAGGAGAAAGGCATCCGCATCGAATATGTCAAGGTCGACAGACAGGGTGTCTGTCATATCGAAGACCTGAAGGCAGCCATGCACGAAGGCGTCAGGGTCGTCACCATGGCGCATGTGACCAATGTTCTCGGCTCCCTGCAGCCAATCAGGGAGATCGCCGCAATCGCCCATGAATATGGAGCGCTGATGGTCGTTGACGGGGCCCAGTCGGTGCCGCACCGGCCGACCGATGTCAAGGACCTCGATGTCGACTTTCTCGGTTTCTCATCCCACAAGATGTGCGGACCGGACGGGGTCGGCGTGCTCTACGGCCGCTATGATCTTCTGCAGAAGATGGACCCGGTGTTCCTCGGCGGCGGCATGAATGCCCGCTTCTATCCCGACGGCAGCATCATCTACAAGGACGCGCCGCAGAAGTTCGAAGCCGGCACACCGAATATCGAAGGTGTCATCGGTCTTGGCGCGGCGGCGGAATACCTGATGTCGCTGGGCATGGACAACATCCTTGCCTACGAAAAGGAACTGCGTGCCTACTTTGCCGAAAAGATCTCGAAGCTGGACAACATCGAGTTCTACAATCCTGACAACCTGTCCGGCCCAATCACCTTCAATGCCAAAGGTGTCTTTTCCCAGGATGCCGCAGGATTCCTCGGCAGCCGCAATATCTGCGTGCGCTCCGGCAATCACTGCGCCAAGATCCTGCACGAAGTCCTCGGCACCGACCAGACACTGCGGGCATCGCTGTATTTCTACAACACAAAGGAAGAAATCGACCGCTTCATCGAAGCAGCCGCAGATATCACGCTGGAAAATGCCATCGGTATTTTCTTCTAGGAGGTTTTATGAGCAATACAAACAGTCTTCTGGCGGATCCGGAAATCCTCAGGGAACTGATCATGGATCATTACCAGTATCCGCATAATCATAAACTGAAAACGGACGACCGCTATATGATGAAGCATATGGCGAGCGATTCCTGTATCGACGATATCAAGGTCCAGGCAAGGATCGAAAACGGCATCATCCAGGATGTCTGTTTTGACGGTGTCGCCTGCACGATTTCCACGGCATCCACGTCGATGATGACCGACCTGCTGAAAGGAAAGACGACAGCCGAGGCGAAGAAGATCATGGACAGTTATTTCAGCATGGTCGATGCCAAAGAATATGACGGCGACATCCTCGAAGAGGCGATCGCCTTCAAGAATGTCTACCGTCAGGCCAACCGCATCAAATGCGCGACGATCGGCTGGCGGGCAATGCAGGAACTCATCGAGGAAAGCGAGAAGGGCAATGAGTGAGAACGACAGAAACGACGCCATTTATTCGCAGGATGACTATAAATACGGTTTTCACGATGATGTGGAATCGATCATCGATACCGGCAAGGGACTGAACGAGGAGATCGTACGCAAGATCTCGGCCTACAAGAACGAGCCGGAATGGATGACCGAATTCCGGGTGAAATCCTTTCATATCTTCGAATCGATGCCGATGCAGACCTGGGGACCGGATCTCAGCGATATCGACTTCCAGGACTTTACCTATTACCGCAAGGTTTCCCAGGATACCGAAAAGAGCTGGGACGACGTTCCCGAGGAAGTCAAGAATACATTCGAGAAGCTCGGCATTCCGGAAGCGGAGAGAAAGTATCTGGCCGGTGTCACGACCCAGTACGAATCGGAAGCGGTCTACCACAACATGCTTGATGAAGTCCGCTCCAAGGGCGTCATCTTCCTCGATATCGACAGCGCCCTCAAGGAATATCCCGATCTGTTCCGCAAATACTTTGCGACCATCGTTCCCGCCAGCGACAACAAGCTGGCCGCGCTCAACAGCGCCGTATGGTCGGGCGGTTCCTTCATCTACGTGCCCAAGGGCGTGAAACTGGAGAAACCGCTGCAGTCCTACTTCCGCATCAATTCGGAAGCGATGGGACAGTTCGAGCGCTCGATCATCATCGTCGACGACGGGGCGGAATGCTCCTATGTCGAAGGCTGCACCGCACCGCAGTATTCCAAGGATTCGATGCATGCGGCGGTAGTGGAAGTCTTCGTCGGCGAAGGCGCCAAGTGCCGTTATTCATCGGTGCAGAACTGGTCCGCCAATATCCTCAACCTGGTCACCAAGCGCGCCAAGGTGGAGGCGCACGGCACGATGGAATGGATCGACGGCAATATCGGATCGCGTATCTCGATGAAATATCCGGCCTGCATCCTGGCCGGTGAATATGCCCGCGGCATGTGCATCAGCATCGCTGTCGGATCCCGCAACCAGTTCCAGGATACCGGTGCCAAGATGATCCATCTTGCCCCGCACACGTCCTCTTCGATCGTGTCCAAATCGATCTCCCGCAGCGGCGGTGTCACCAACTTCCGCGACTGGATCCGTTTCGGCCGCCGAGCCGATTATGCCAAGGCCAAGATCGAATGCGACACGCTGATCCTTGACAAGATCTCGCGCAGCGACACGATCCCCCTGAACATCAGTGAAAACAGCACTTCGATCATCGAACACGAAGCCAAGGTTTCCAAGATCAGCGAGGACGAGCTGTTCTATCTGATGTCACGCGGCCTTTCCGAGGAACAGGCGACGGAAATGATCGTCATGGGATTCCTCGAGCCGTTTACCAGGGAACTGCCGATGGAATATGCCGTAGAGCTCAACCAGCTGCTCAAGATTGACATGAGCGGTTCGATCGGCTGATATGGATAAGAAGACAGCCCGCGAAAGAGGGCTTGCCGCAAGAAGAAATATGAAACCGGAAGTCCGTAATGAGAAGAACAAACTCATTGCGGACCTTCTTATTGAGAAGATCCGGGATGCTTCCTGCGTCGGCTGCTATGTGCCGCTGGCGGACGAAGCGGATACGGAACCGGTGATCCGCTGGTGTCTGGGCCATCACATCCGTGTCGCTGTTCCCAGGGTCTGCGGCAGTACCCTGCAGTTCCTTGAAATCTTCAGCATGGACGACCTCGAGGAAGGCCACTTTCATGTCCGCGAACCGAAGACGGATATCATTGTCGGGCCGGAGGAAACGGATGTCATGATCGTTCCGCTTTCCGCTTTCGATGAGCAAGGGCACCGCACCGGCTACGGCAGGGGCTACTACGATACAATACTGAGGCGCTGCCGCCATACGGTCGGGGCAGCGTACAGCGAGCAGAAAACGGACGAAATCGAAACCGATCCATGGGATGTGGATCTCGACGAGGTGGTATATGCCTGAAATCAGATGTGTATTGTTCGATCTTGGCTGGACGCTGCTGGAGCCGGCATCCGGCGACTGGACCTTCACGAACGCGTTTCTGGAGATGTTTCCTGCAGAAACATACGGCACTTATGAGGAAGAACGCTGGCGGACGGCGTTCCGTAAAGCCTATGTCCCGCTGGCGGAGAATCCTTTTATGAAGGATGTCGATGAGCAGATCCGCCGATATACCGCGTTTTACCGTGACATGGTGCGGTATGCCGGTTATGAAATCAGCAATGATCAGGCATGTCTTCTGGCTGCGGATATTTACTGATCCGTCTCAAAGAGAAGGGATACCGTCTCGGTGTCATTTCCGATACCTGGCCGAATATTGAAACCCAGCTGGATCATCTCGGTATCACCGGTTATTTCGACCAGCTGACATACAGCTACCGTCTCGGTCTTTCCAAGCCTGATTCCGGCATGTTTCAGGATGCCGTGAACAAATCGGGCATGGCAGCGGAGGAAATCGTGTTTGTCGATGACCTGGCCAGGAACCTTGCCGCCGCGGAAGAATGCGGCATGCACGGCGTATTGAGTCTGGCTCACGCGGGCACAGAACCGAATCCCCGCTTTCCGTCTGTAAAGAGACCGGCGGATATCTTCAAGGTTCTCGAAGAACTGAAAGGGAAAAAGAAATGACCCCGCGGGAAGCACGGGCGGAAGATTCGACAATCTGTGCCGAAATACATATTGCTTCATGGCGGGATGCTTTCGCGGATATCGTCAGTGAAGAAGTCATGACCCGCATGACGAATCGGGACCGTCAGGAACAGGTATATGCCTTCGCCGCGGAAAGCAGCAGTCATCACGGCTTTCTGATCCCGGCCGAAGAACCACTCGGCATGGCGTGGTACGGACCTGCCCGCCGCAGTGAAATGAAAGACGCAGCGGAGCTGATCTGCATTCATGTCAGAAAGGAAGGACAGGGCAGAGGTCTTGGCAAGGCGCTGCTTGAACATACACTGGCTGATATGAAGCAGAATGGCTATGACAGATGTTATCTCTGGGTATTCAGGGATAATGAAAAAGCCCGCCGCTTCTATGAAGCAATGGGCTTTGTGCCTTCCGCTGAAAGGAAAAGTACGCTGGAAGCAGAAGAAATCATGTATCGGAAAGAACTGTAAAAGCCGCATGCAGCGGCTTTGTTTTTTTATTCGCCGAGTTCCTCCGCCCGGTGGATGCATTTATCGTTGGCTTCCTTGACAAGTTCGGCGAGATGGCCTTCCTTGAATGCCTTGACAGCTTCGATGGTTGTTCCGCCTTTGGAGCAGACTTCGTCGATGAAGTCATCGAGCGGACGTCTGGGATTTTCTGCCATCAGTTTTCCGGCGCCGATGATCGTCTGGACCAGCAGGTCTCTGGCGGTTCTTTCATCCAGGCCTCTGGCAGCGACATCATCGAGGATGCACTGGGTGAAGTAATAGACATAGGCGGGAATGCTGCCGTGAACGGAAACGGTGACATTGATCATGTCTTCCGGCACGGTGCGGGTGACGCCCATGGCATTGAAGAGCTGGAATACGAAATCATATTCATCGGCGCGGCAGTTTTCGGACTTGCACATGGCAGTCGAGCCTTCGTTGATCTGCAGCGGCGTGTTGGGCATGACGCGGATGACCGGAACATTGTTGAGCTTCTCCTGGAGATGCTTGATGGAGACGCCGGTCACAATCGATACGAGGCATTCGATCCTGGCACCCTTCAGTTTTTCCAGAACACTGTCGCAGATCTGCGGCGTGACAGCCAGCAGGGTGAGGTGCGATTCCTCGGCGACATCCTTTTCATTGTCCATGACGGTGAAGCCGTCCGTCTTGCAGCGTTCCCTGACTTCCGGGGACGGATCATAGACGCAGATCTTCCATCTTTCAAGATATTCCTTCATGACGGCGCCGCGGGCAATTGCAAGACCCATGTGGCCGAGGCCGATGAAACCCAGTGTGTATTTTCTGTTTGTTCTCATAATGATCTCCTCAGCAGCCGCTTGCGGCTGTTTTATATTGATTCTTCTGACTATACCTTAACACTGAATGCATACTGACGGGAAGCGATTTTCTCCAAATTCGCCGCTGCCTGCCGCCGGAAAGGTTCAAACACTGTATAATGAAAGACATGATCAGGATCGTACAGTGCTGGATCGAACATCCGGTAAGAAAACTGGACCAGACATTCACCTATCTTTACGAAGGAAAGATCGAACCCGGATGCCGGGTGGAGATCTCTTTCGGCACGCGTACATTGACCGGTTTTGCCGAATCGGTCGAAGAGAGCGAAGAGAGCAGGGAAGAGATCGAAGCACGCCTTGGCATGAAACTCAAGGACATCGACCGGGTCATCGACGAGGAAAGCCTGATCACGGATGAACTGCACGATCTGGCGCTCTGGCTGCGCAATGAGACATTGTCCACCGCCATTGCCTGTTTCCAGACGATGCTGCCGGGCAAACTCAAACCCGCCGGCGGCCGCAGCCAGACAGTCAAGGAAAAAATCGTAAAGCTCAGCGAGAAGGAAGTATCCCTGACACCGAAGCAGCTGGAAGCGTATCTGTATGTCAAAGACCATCCGGGAATCACTTATACCCAACTTCGTAAAGAATATCCCAACCAGGCAAGAGCCCTGGTCGAAAAGGAAGCGGTGATCCTCGAAGAAAAGGAAAAGGAAGCAGTCCCGATGCGGGCCGAAATACCGCAGGAGGAACTGGTATTGCGTCCCGAACAGCAGAAGGCGATGGACGAGATCAGAAACAGCGATGATGCCGTGTTCCTGCTGGAAGGCATTACCGGCTCGGGAAAGACGGAAATCTACCTGCAGCTGGCAAAAGAAGCGCTGAACCAGGGAAAACAGGTACTGATCCTGGTTCCGGAAATCGCCCTGACGCCGCAGATGATCAGCCGCGTGAAGCAGCGCTTCAGCGATGGTCTTGCCATCTATCACAGCGGCCTCAGCGACCAGGAGAAGTACGAGCAGTACCGGCTGGTCAAGACCGGTCAGGCATCGATCGTCGTCGGCACCAGGAGCGCCGTGTTCCTGCCGTTTGCAAGTCTCGGCCTGATCGTCCTGGACGAGGAACATGACAGTTCCTACAAACAGGATTCCCAGCCCTGCTACCATTGCCGCAACGTTGCCATCTACCGCGGCAGATACCATCACTGCAAGGTGATCCTCGGCTCGGCCACACCTTCGCTTGATTCCTATGCCCGGGCACTGAAGAAGGTCTATCATCTGGTTTCCCTGAAGGAGCGCATCAACCGGACGCTGCCGGAAGTGACGGTCGTACCGGTCAGGGAATCGATCCGCAAAGGCGGCTCCTATATCCTGACCGACGTTCTGAAGGAAAAGATCCGCGAGCGTCTCGACCGCAATGAGCAGATCATCCTGCTGCTCAACCGCCGCGGCTACAGCGCCCAGCTGCGATGCCACAGCTGCCAGGAGGTGCTGAAGTGTCCGCACTGCGATCTGGCGATGAGCTGGCACCATGACATCAAAATGCTGAAATGCCATACCTGCGGCACCATGCTGCACACACCTTCAAGCTGTCCGGTGTGCGGTTCCCGGGAAGGCTTCATGAGCTACGGCTTCGGCACCCAGAGACTGCAGGAGGAAACGGAAAGGGCGTTCCCCGGTGCCCGCATCCTGCGCATGGACGCCGACACGACTTCAAGAAGAAACGCCCACGCGAAGATCCTTTCCGCCTTCGCTGATCATCAGGCTGACATACTTCTCGGCACGCAGATGATCGCCAAGGGACTGGACTATCCCGATGTCACGCTCGTCGGCATCGTCAACGGCGACGAAGGTCTCAGCCGCACCGACTTCCGCAGCTGCGAAGTGACGTTCGATCTGCTGATGCAGGCTTCCGGCCGCAGCGGCAGGGGAGACAAGCATGGGGAAGTCGTCATGCAGGTATACGACCCCGGTCACTATGCCGTCCGGTGCGCCGCAAAACAGGACTATGAAACATTCTTCTATCAGGAAATGAAATTCCGCCATGCCGGAGAATATCCGCCGTATACATATCTTGCGGCACTGACGGTAAGCAGCCGCGACCAGCGGCAGACCGACCGTCTGGCCCTGGCACTGAAAGCCGGACTTTCGGGTCCCTTCAAGGTCATCGGTGTCGTGTCGCTGCTGAAGATCAACGACCGCTGCCGCAGCCGCATCCTGCTCAAGGGCAAGGACCCGCAGGCAATCAAGGATGCCATACGAAACTTCATCGACACGACCGATCTTGACCTGAAAGGTCTGAAGGTCGATATCGATCCCTTATATCTCGACTGATTATGGAAAGCACAAGAAAACAGATCCTGGATATGCTCGTCAGGGTGTTCGAAGAACACGGCTATGCTTCGCTGCTGCTGCGCAATACTTCGATTGCGGAAAAGGACATTCCCTTTGCCTCCGAGATCCTCTACGGCACGATCCGCAACCATACGCTTCTGGAAACACAATGGCGTCCCTTTGCGAAAAAAACAGCGAAGCGGACGGCATTGCTTTTGGACATGACTGTCTACCAGCTGATGTTCATGAACGGCGTGCCGGCATATGCCGCCGTCAATGAAGCGGTAAATCTCGCTCCGCAAAGAGAAAGGAAATTCGTCAATGCCGTTCTCCGCCGGGTGATAGAAAACGGCTTTCACGAAGCGGAAGGGGATGATCTTGAAGCCCTCAGCATCAACACCTCCCATCCGTTATGGATCCTGCAGATGTGGAAAGCCCACTATGGCGGGGACACAGCCCGCCGCATTGCCGCAAGCGACCAGAAACCGGCTGTCGTCTACGGCCGCCGCAATACCCTGAAAGCGGAAAAGAAGGATCTGGAAGACGGACAATATGAATGGCTGGACGATACTTCGTTTGTCTATCACGGCAAGGCGGCAAACGATGAGAACCTTAAGAACGGAAAGATCCTTCTGCAGGACCGGCACAGCCAGCAGGTCGTTTCCTTCCTGCAGGCAGAAAAGGGCATGCGGGTGCTCGATGCCTGCGCGGCACCCGGCACCAAGAGCCAGCAGATTGCCTGCGCCATGAAAAACGAAGGCGAGATCATCGCCTGCGAACTGCATGAACACAGAACCTCACTGATCAGACAGCTGATGCAGCGCACGGATGTTTCCATCTGCACGGCAATAACATGCGACAGCAGTGTTCCCGATCAGTTTGAAGCGGAGAGTTTCGACCGCATCCTGATCGATGCGCCGTGTTCGGGACTGGGTGATCTTTCCCATAAACCGGAGATCCGCTGGCATCTCAGACCGGAGGATATCGACGAACTGATCGGTATCCAGAAGGCGATCCTCGCTGCCAATGCGCCGTATCTGAAAAAAGACGGCATCCTGGTCTACAGCACCTGCACCCTCAACCGCAAGGAGAACAGTTCCCAGGTCGCTTCTTTCCTGAAAGACCATCCTGATTTCCTCCTCGAGGAAGAGAAAACGCTGTTCCCGTTCAATGGCGATGCCGACGGTTTCTATGCCGCAAGACTGCGGAAAAAGAACTGAAGAACAACAGCAAGTATGTTATGATGAACTATATGCAGACGTTACTTGATTTTACCCTGAAAGAAATGGAAGAGATGCTGGCCGGATACGGGCAGAAACCGTACCGTGCAAAGCAGCTCTTTTCGTGGATATACCGCAAACGGGTCAGTTCCTACGAGGAAATGACCGACCAGCCTTCAGCCCTGATCAATCAGCTGCAGGAGACATACCCGCTGATGGCACTGAAGGAAATCGACCGTCAGGTCGCCCGCGACCAGACGACAAAATACCTGTTCGAACTGCAGGACGGCGCTTCCGTGGAAGCGGTCCTGATGCATTTTCATTTCGGCAAGAGCCTGTGCATTACTTCCCAGGTCGGCTGCAACATGGGCTGCACGTTCTGTGCGTCCGGTCTGCTGAAGAAACAGAGAGACCTGAGTGCCGGCGAAATGGTCGCGGAAGTTCTCTACGTCCAGAAGGAACTCGATGCCATCGGGGCGAGGGTTGACAATATCGTCATCATGGGAACCGGCGAACCGTTCGACAATTACGACAATGTCATCCGCTTCTGCGAGATCGTCAACAGCGATCACGGACTGGCGATCGGTGCCAGACATATCACGATCTCGACCTGCGGCATCGTTCCCCGCATCGACGATTTCGCGGCCGGTCATTACCAGTACAATCTGGCGATTTCCCTGCACGCGCCCAACGACGAACTGCGCAGCCGGCTGATGCCTGTCAACAAAGCCTATCCGCTCAGCGAGCTGATGGCGGCCCTGAAGCGGTACAGCACCGACAATCACCGCCGCCTGACTTTCGAATACATTCTTCTTGACGGTGTCAACGACAGCGATGAAACAGCGATCGAACTGGCGGACCTGATCCGCGGCATGAATGCCTATGTCAATCTGATTCCCTACAACCAGGTCGACGAGAACGGCTATCTTTCCGTCAATGAAAAGAAAGCGCTGCATTTTTATGATGTGCTGATGAAGCACGGCGTAAAGGCGACCCTGCGCTCCAGACACGGCGACGACATCGACGCCGCCTGCGGACAGCTCAGGGCGAAACATGAAAGGGCGAAGCAGTCATCATGAAATACTACGGAATCACGGACCGGGGACTGATCCGCAAGAACAACCAGGACAGTTACGTCATCGCCAGCAACGAGGCGCGTGACGTTTTTGCGATTGTCGCCGACGGCATCGGCGGCAACCTCGGCGGCGATATTGCCAGCCGCATGGCAGTCTCCCATTTTTCCAAGGTATTCTCCGAGACCGGCGCCTTCCGCTCCGACACCCAGATCCGCGAGTGGATCGAGAAGGAAGTAGCCAGGGCCAACACCCAGATCTTCCAGTACGGCCAGAAGCGGCCGGCCCTGAAAGGCATGGGAACGACCCTGTGCGGGGCCCTGATCACAAGACACGCAACCTACATTGTCAACATCGGCGACAGCCGTGCCTATGCCTGGTGGAATGACGGCCGCATGTCGCAGCTGACAATGGATCATACACTGCTCAACGACATGCTGATGCACGGCGAACTGACCCTCAAGGAAGCGGAGAACTTCCCCCGCAAGAACGTTCTGACAAACGCTCTCGGTGTCTGGGAATCGGTCAGATGCGACATCAACGTCCACCAGGAACAGATCGACGGTCTTCTGCTGTGTTCGGACGGCCTGCACGGCTATGTCAGCGAAGAGCACATCATGGGCATCGTCATGAATCACGACATGGATCCGACCCTGCGCGGCCGCAAACTTCTCAAGGCAGCACTCGACGCCGGTGGATATGACAATATCACGATCGTTCTGATCGATCTGGAAGGCGAGGGCAGCTTATGAGCGGCAGAAATGTCATCGCCAACCGCTACGAGGTCATCGAACATATCGGCAAGGGCGGCATGGCCGATGTTTTCAAGGCAATCGACACGATCCTCAACCGTGAGGTCGCGATCAAGATCCTGCGTGCCGACCTGAGCACCGACGCGGTATCGATCCTGCGCTTCGAAAGGGAAGCCCAGGCCGCGACCGCGCTGTCCCATCCCAACATCGTCGAGATCTATGACGTCGGCGATTACAAGGGACATCATTTCATCGTTATGGAATACCTGCCGGGCCGCACCCTGAAGCAGGTCATCAGAGCCCGCGGACCGCTGCTCAACGAAGAAGCGATCGATATCATGAAGCAGCTGACTTCGGCCGTTGCCGAAGCCCACAGCCGCAATATCATCCACCGCGACATCAAGCCCCAGAACGTCATCGTCAAGGCTGACGGCAGCGTCAAGATCCTGGACTTCGGCATTGCCATGGCCAAAGGCAGCATGCAGCTGACCCAGGCCAACAACGTCATGGGCTCGGTGCATTATCTCGCTCCCGAACTGGCGAAGGGTGAATCCGCCTCTCCCCAGTCCGATATCTATGCCCTCGGCATTGTCCTCTATGAAATGCTGGCCGGCGACGTTCCCTACAAAGCCGATCAGGCAGTGCAGGTTGCCCTGAAGCATATGCGCGAACCGTTCCCGCGGGTGCGCGATATCAATCCGACCGTGCCGCAGGCGGTAGAAAACATCATCATGCGGGCAACGGCCAAGGATCCGCGGCGGCGCTATGAAAGCTGCGTCGAGATGTTCCGCGACCTGCAGACATGTCTGTCGCCCCAGCGGGCAAATGAAAAGCCGCTGAGCTTCGACGAACCGGCGCCGAAAAAAACCGAAAAGAAGGAAACCAGAACTTCCGCCAAGCCTGTGCCGCAGCCGAAAACGGACGAAATCAGCCGCGAGGAAAAAGAGCGCCGGGAAAAAGAGAAGAAGCGCCTGCGCCTGATGATCGGCGCCGCCATTGCGGTGGTTGTCATCGGCGTCATTGCCACGCTGTTCATGATGGGAATCATCAGCTTCGGTCCCAGGACCGTTCTCGTTCCCGATATCGAAGGCATGACCCGCGAAGAAGCAAGGATCATCTGCGAGGAGAATGACCTGACCCTGGACGAAGTCAATGTCGTCTACGAACTGACCGAGAATATGGAAAACGGCCGCATCATTTCCGTCACCCCTGACATCAATACGGAAGTGGAGAAGGGGACAGTGCTGACGATCACCGTTTCCAGCGGCATCGGCGAACGGATGGAAAACTTCGGCAACATGCAGATGACTGTCGGCAAGGCCCAGGAATATATCGCGGATAAGTATCCGCTGCTCAAGGTCGATATCCGGGAAGAGGATACCGGCGTCAGTCCCGGCATGGTCATCCGCCAGGAGGGCATCGAACCGGGAACGCTGTACAATCCTTCCGCCACCGGCGAGCTGATCCTCTACTACCAGCCGTATCTGGAAGTCTCGATTCCCGAGGATATCATCGGCATGCCGTTAAGCGAAGCGAAAACGTATCTTGAAAACATGAACCTGCGGGTGGACGTGCGCAACCGCGACACCAGCGGCATGAGCCAGTCGGAAATCGACGAGCTCCAGTTCGGCGTCGTCATCGCTGCCGAACCTTCCCCGGGATCCACCTATGTCCAGCGGGAAAACAATTATGTCGTGCTCTATTATTACTGAAGAGGAACAATGATAGCGAGAATAGTCAAGATCGTATCAAAGGAATATACACTGCTGACTGACGAAGGTGAACGTCTGGACGCCATTGTCATGGGCAAGGTGAGAAGACAGGACGCACCGGTCGCCGGTGACCTGGTGGAAGCGGAATTCACCGACGGCAGGTGGGTGATCCAGAAGATCATGCCCCGCCGCAACCGGCTGATCCGTCCCGCCGTCGCCAATGTCGACCAGGCTCTGATCATCATGAGCGTCAAAGATCCGGATTTCTCGCCGGCTCTGATTGACCGTCTCAGCATTCTGATCATGAAAGCCGGAATTCATCCCGTGCTGTGCGTGACGAAATGCGACCTCGGCATCAGCGAGGACTTCGAAGCCCGCATCCGCGAATATGAGGAAGGCGAGATTCCTGTCATCCGCACCGCCAAGGGATCGCTCGATCCTTCCCTGGCTCCATTGTTCAAAGGAAAGATCACCGTGCTGACCGGCCAGAGCGGCGCCGGCAAAAGCACATTGCTCAACCAGCTGGAACCGTCGTTCCATCTGGCGACACAGGAAATATCGAAAGCGCTCGGACGCGGCAAGCATACGACCCGCCACAACGAACTGCATGAAGTCTGCGGCGGCCTGGTGGCCGACACACCGGGATTCTCCGCCATTGACTTTTCGCAGATCGAAGCCCGCGAACTGGCACAGTATGTACCGGACTTCGTGCCGTATCTCGGCGGCTGCCGCTTCAACGACTGCATTCACGAAAACGAACCGGACTGTTCGATCAAGAAAGCAGTCGCGGAAGGGAAGATCTGCCGCGTGCGTTATGAGAATTATCTTCAGGTGCTGGAACTGATCCGGCAGAGAAAGGAAAAATACTTATGATCATCGCTCCCTCAGTATTGTCACTGGATTATTCGAACATGAAAGAACAGGTGGATGAACTGAATGCGTCAAAGGCAGAGTGGATGCACTTTGATGTCATGGACGGACACTTTGTCCCGAATCTGACATTCGGTCCGGACATTCTCAAAGGCTTCTGCAAGATCTCGCCGCTGGTAAAGGATGTTCATCTGATGGTAACCGATCCGTTCTTCTTCTCGGACGTTTTCGCCCGGGCAGGAGCCGATTACATTACCTTCCATTCGGAAGCGCTGAACCATGACGACAGTGCCATCCGCGCCCTCTGCGACCATATTCATTCGCTTGGCTGCAAGGCCGGTATTTCCATCAAACCGTTCACACCGGTCGATGCAGTGCGTCCGTTCCTCAAGCAGTTCGATCTGTTCCTGATCATGTCGGTCGAACCGGGATTCGGCGGCCAGGCATTCCTGCCGGCAAGCCTTTCCAAGATCGAGACCCTGCGCTCATGGCTGGACAACACCAATCCGGAAGCGCTGATCGAAGTCGACGGCGGCATCAATGAAAACACGGCAAAGCTCTGCCGCGATGCCGGAGCTGACGTTCTGGTGGCCGGAAGCTACGTCTTTAAGAACGACATCAGGAAAGCGGTGGAATCACTTTGTCAGTAAACGCGGTCATCGCCCTGAAACTGTGCGACGGGCTGCCTGACATCGAAGCTGATTACATCGGCGCTGATGCCGGCGCGCTCTGGCTGGCACGACGCGGCATCCGTATGAAACTGGCGATCGGCGATTTCGATTCGGTCAGCGAAAGCGATATGGCGCTGATCGGGGACATGTCGGAACAGGTGATCCGCCTGAATCCCATCAAGAACGACAGTGACAGCGAATCGGCGCTGCGCCACGCGGCGGAAATGGGATATGAAAAGATCTGGCTGGCCTGCAGCATGAGCGGCCGCATGGACCATACCTATGTCAACTTCCGTCTGGCCATGATGTTTCCCGGACAGGCAGTGCTCTATGACCGCCAGAACAGGATCATGGCATACGGACCGGGCAGACATGTCATTGCCCGGGACGGCTACGGCTACTTTTCCGTCTTCGCCTCTGAAAAGGCATGCATTTCCCTTGCAGGCATGAAATATCCGCTGGACCATGCCGTGATCGGTCCGGATGATATCTACACTTTGTCCAACGAGATCGAAAGGGAAGAAGGAATCCTGGAAGTTCATGAAGGCCTGGTGCTGGTGATGCAGTGCCGGGATGCCTGAAAAACATAAAAAAAGATTCCGTCATCGGAATCCTTTTTTAATCTCTTGATATTCGGTTACTCAGCAGAAGCTTTCCTGGCGGCTTTTTTCGCCTGACCCTTTAATGTCTTTAATGCGCGGGCAGAGACCTTGACTGTCTGGGGCTTGCCATCGACGATCATATGAACCTTCTGCAGATTGACATTCCACTTGCGGCGGGTAGCACGCAGGGAATGAGAACGTCTGTTTCCAGACATTGCTTTCCTACCGGATACGGCACAGACTCTGGACATACCATAACCTCCTTCACTACAATTGCTTAAAAAAGATAACACACATTATTTTCAAATGCAATAAAAACATTGTATTCCTGCGGTTATTTGTGTATTTTGGAAGCCAGGTATGTTAGAATACCAATGGTGTTGAAAGGAGAGGTCGAAATGAGTGATAAACAGATTTTTGCGGCACTGGAAGCTGCCGATCACGAAATAAGACTGGTAGTGGGAGAGTTCTTCAATACCAGATTCAATATTATAAAGGTAGAAAGAATCCCGTCAGGAGGCGTTACCTATGATCAGGTCGTTGACCCGGACGAAGTTACCAGAGCAATCAAAACGGCTGTCGCCAATACGAAGAAGATGCTCGGTGCCGACGTCAAAAGCGTGATCATGGCAATGCCTTCCTATCATATGAAGAAGTATTCCTACAAATCCACGGTGGATGTGGAAGGAATCGACGGCACGGTCACGGTGCAGGATGTCAGAAATGCCATCCGCAAGGCCCAGCAGATGCAGATTGCGAAAGACTATGCCCTGATCCAGACTGTATGCGTCCGCTATACCGTCAACGGCATCTCGACAAGAAGGGTGCCGCTGGGCGAAAGATGCTCGCAGCTGACCGTCGATATCGATCTGCTGTGCGCCGACCGGAAATTTGCGTTTGACCTTGTCACCTGCGCGGAGAATGCCGGACTCTCGGTCATGGATCTGTTCCTGGATGTCTATGCTGTCGGCAAGGAAGCAGCGCTGTTCGAACAGGCTGTCGACCGTCAGGTCGTCATCCTGAAGGTGGAAAGGGAAGGCACGACACTCGGTCTTCTCAAGCGCGGCCGTCTGACCACAGCCGCGGTACTGCCGGCCGGACTCGGCACGATTGCCGGTGCCCTGAGCGATCAGTACGGCATCCGGACCGATATCGCAGCCGAGCTGCTCAAGTACAGCTGCCGCCTCGACCAGGAAAAATGCTCCGACAATCCGGTCCATATCTGGTCCGACAACGGCGAAACAAGGACCATCAGCGAGCAGGAACTGGTCGATTGTGTGCGTCCGAATGTGGCTGCCTGGGCAAATGCTGTGCAGAAAACATGCGGTCCAATCTTGCAAGCAGACGAAACTACTGTTATTATTACGGGTGAAGGTGGCGAGACTGACGGCCTTGACCGCGTTCTGCAGAAGCTTCTCGGAGTGGAAACAAGATATTACATTCCGGAAACTCTCGGCGGAAGAAACGGCGGCCTGACCGCTTGCCTCGGTTTATTTTATGCGTATCAGGACAGACTGCCGATTACCGGCAACATGGACGACAGCCTGGACATGGATGCATTTATTAAAGCCGTATCCTACCGGGACAAAAAGAATGATGTCAACCGTGAGGATACCTTGACGAACAAACTCAAGGGACTGTTTCTCGAGGGAAAGAAAAACTAAGTGGGAGAGGTAAAGTAAGATGGCAGATTTAACATACAATCAGATTGCCAAGATCAAGGTGTTCGGAATTGGCGGTGCTGGCAGCAATGCAGTCAATCGTATGGTTCAGGAAGGCGTACAGGGCGTTGAGTTCTATGTAGCCAACACTGACCTTCAGGCTCTGGATGTTTCTCCGGTTGCCAACAAGATCCAGCTCGGAAGAGAAGGACTGGGCGCCGGCGGCAATCCGGACAACGGCCGCAAGGCAGCAGTTGAAAGCGAAGACGCGATCCGTCAGGCTATGGAAAACGCCGACATGGTATTCCTTACAGCAGGTCTGGGCGGCGGCACAGGTACAGGTGCTTCCCCGTTATTCGCAAAGATCGCCAAGGAACTTGGCTGTCTGACAGTAGGTATTGTTACAAAACCGTTCTCTTTTGAAGGAAAGAAGAGAATGATCCATGCCGAGCAGGGTCTGGAACAGTTAAAGGAATATGTTGATTCCCTGATCATCATTTCCAACAACAAGGTTCTGGATGTAATCGGTCATATTCCGTTTGAAGATGCGTTCAAGGAAGCAGACAACGTTCTGCGTCAGGGCGTGCAGACAATCACAGACCTGATTGCCGTACCAGCCATGATCAACCTTGACTTCGCAGATATCAAGACCGCTATGAAGGACCATGGCGTAGCTCATATCGGTATCGGTATCGCTTCCGGAGACAACAGAGCAGAAGAGGCTGTTAAGCTTGCTATCGAGAGCCCTCTTCTTGAGACAAGGATTGAATCCGCCACTGACGCTATCGTATGTGTCGGCGGTGATATTACTCTTTATGACCTTGAGGTTGCATCTACCTATGTACAGTCTCTTACAGGAGAGAATCTTAACCTTATACCCGGTGCGATTCCCAACCCTGAGCTTTCAGATACCTGCGTAGTTACTGTTATTGCAACCGGTCTTGAGGCAGTACCTATGGACAACACCGGAATTAACCGTGTTCCCGTTGTCAACAAGCCCAGATTCGTCGGATCAGCCCAGACTATGTCATCTATGAACCTTCGTCCCCAGATGACTTCAAACTTAAGTCAGGCGCAGGCGGCTCTTAACCAGAGACCCCCTGTTTCCGCAAATACAGGTACTATACCACAGGTTCGTCCCAGTGTTCAGCCTACGGAGATCAAGATTCCCGATTTCCTGAACAGAAACAAGGACAAATAATTTTGAGTTTAAGGCCTGCCTGAAAAGGCAGGCTTTTATTCTTTTTAAGAAAACGCTCCGCAGGGATGCGTATTTAGTTACGGAGATAAACAATGGTTAGAGCAGAAGAAATCCTTTCAATGGAATATTTAAAGAAAACCGAGTTTACCGGATCTACGGAAGGAATGCGCTACAGACTTGAAAAAAGGAAAGCAAGATGAC
>CACYXJ010000055.1 GCA_902778375.1 uncultured Erysipelotrichaceae bacterium | reverse complement strand
GATCGAAGCCGCGCCTTCTCAGTTCGTCGCTCAGCATCCGTTCGCCGTCGGGGACCCTGGCTTCGTGCTTTTCCGTTTCCTTCTTGGCCAGGTAGCTGCGGATCTTGTTGCGGGCCTGGTTGGTCTTGACGAATTTCAGCCAGTCTTCGGAAGGACCGGTGCCCTTCATCGTCTTGATCTGCACGACGTCGCCGGTATGCAGTTCGGTATTCAGCGGCACCATGGCGTCATTGACAATGGCTCCGACCGTCGTATGGCCGACATCGGTATGGATGCGGTAGGCAAAGTCGATCGGCGTGGCGCCGCTGGGCAGGTCGATGACCCTGCCCTTGGGGGTCATGACATAGACGTTGGCCGAGAAGACATCCTTCTGCAGCGTCTCCATGTATTCGGAAGCTGTCTCGTCGTTTTCCTCCTCGCTGTATACCGCAAGGGTCTTGAACCAGGAAAGCTTTTCCTCGATCTCGCGCTGTTCCGCCCGGGCATCGTACTTGCGGCCTTCCTTGTAGCGCCAGTGGGCGGCAACGCCGCGCTCGGCGATGGCATCCATGTCCTCGGTCCTGATCTGGACTTCGAAGATCCTGCCGGCGTCGCCGATGATCGTCGTATGCAGCGACTGGTACATGTTCGGTTTCGGCACGGCGATATAGTCCTTCAGACGGCCGGGAATCGGTTTGTATTTGGCGTGGATATAGCCGAGGATCTCATAGCAGTTCTGCTCGGTCTTGGTGACGATTCGGATTGCCAGCAGGTCGAGGATCTCATCGAACCGCTTGTGCTTGGTCGTCATCTTGCGGTAGATCGAATACAGATGCTTGGAGCGGCCGAAAATACGGAATTCGATATTGTGTTCCTCCAGCATCCCGCTGATCTCCTGGATCATGCGGCTGACCGACTCGTCGCGTTCCGTTTTCTTGGCTTCCACCAGATGGGCGATATGGTAATACTCCTCGCGGTTGAGGTAGTAGAAACTGAGATCTTCCAGTTCGTTCTTGATGGCGCTGATACCAAGGCGGTGGGCAATCGGCGCGTAGACATCCAGCGTCTCGGAAGCGATGCGCTTCTGCGACTTCTCGGGCTGGTACTGCAGGGTCCGCATGTTGTGCAGACGGTCGACCAGCTTGATCAGGATGACGCGCACGTCCCGCGCCATGGCGATGAAGATCTTGCGGTGGTTGGCAGCCTGGTATTCGGGATCGTCCTTGCCCTTGTAGGTCAGGGTGCCGATCTTGGTGACCGCTTCCACCAGATCCGCGACTTCCGCGTCGAAGGCTTCGGCAAGTTCCTCTTTCGTGACGCCGCAGTCCTCGATCGTGTCATGCAGAAAGCCGGCTGCGATCGTCTGCGGGCCGACTCTCAGGGTCGCAAGGATATAGGCTACGTTGATGAGATGAATGATATACGGTTCGCCGCTCTTGCGGAACTGGCCGGCATGATGCTCGGTGGCGAAGTTCGCCGCTTTGCGGATCATCGCCAGACTGTCTTCGTCGTGGATATAGCTTCCGGCTTCGTTCATGACATCTTCCACACCCGGATTTACATGATCGGACATTCATCTCACCCCCTTTCCTCTCTTTGAAAAAAACCGAAGATTTCTCTTCGATTACTGGTCGCTCATCCTGAGCAGCGCAAAGACGTCGTATCCGTCCAGTACACCACGGCCATCCATGCCGTTGCCGTAAAGCTCGATGACGAAGGCGATGCCGGCCACGGTGCCGCCCAGTCTTTCGACCAGCTGGGCTGTTGCCTTGGCGGTGCCGCCGGTAGCCAGAAGGTCGTCGATGATCAGGACTCTGTCGCCCGGTTTGACCGCATCCTTGTGGAGATGGATCTCCGCCGAGCCGTATTCCAGGTCATATGTCTGACAGACTGTCTCACGCGGCAGCTTGCCGGGTTTGCGGGCCGGTGCGAAACCGATGCCGAGCTGCAGTGCGACCGGCGCGCCGAAAATGAATCCGCGGCTTTCCGGTCCGATGACAACATTGGCATCGATCTTTTTCGCATATTCGCAGAAATCGTCGACTGTCGCCCGGAAGGCTACAGGTTCCATCAGGATCGGGGTAACGTCGCGGAAGAGAATTCCCTCTTTCGGGAAGTCTTTTATCGAAGCAACATATTCTTCAAGATTCAATGCCATGTGTTTTCCTCCATTAATTAATCAATGTGATAAACGTATTATACAACAATGCTTCTGAAATGGCGCACTTATTCGGCTTTTTCAATTTCGAACTGACAGCTGACACGGCTGCGCCAGCGGTTGATGCCGAGATGGCCGAACAGAGTGCGGGATGACGGCGTGACAGCGATCTTTTTCCGCTTGTAGAGCACCGCCTCCAGTTTCCCGCTGCGGCAGCTGATTTCGTACTTCGCGACCTTGGGTGTCTCATAGACGGGATACAGGTCATGGCAGTCCAGAACGAACAGCGTGCTGACCTCCTTGGACAGCGGCTGCAGTCCCTCCAGTTCCATGACAGCGTCGATGGTGACATCTTCCGGGGAAAGCGGAATCGCTGTTTCCAGATCCTCTTCAGCGGTGACTTCCGCCTTTTCCGCTTCCCTTCTGACATGTTCGACGAAGGCTTCGAAATCCTGACAGGCAACGCTGAGCCCGACAGCCTGTTCATGGCCGCCGAAGGCTGCCAGTTCTTCAAAGGGAGAAAGGAAAGCGAAAAGATCGAAGCCGGGAACGCTTCTGCCGCTTCCCTTGTACAGATCGCCGTTTCTCGTCATGACCAGGACCGGCCTCTGTATTTCGGCAGCGATGCGGCCGGCGATCAGACCGCAGATGCCTTCATGGAAATCCTCCCGGCAGATGATCTGGATCTTTTCGTCACCGACCATTTCCGAAGCTGTTTTCGTCTGCGTCTCGGAGAGTGCCTTGCGGGCGTCGTTGACCTGTTCGATCTGCAGGGCATAGCGGGCGATCGTCTGCTCGTCCCTGGCCAGCAGATAGCGGGGAACGGTATTGACATTGGACAGTTCGTGCATGCGGCCGATGCTGTTGAGCTTGGGCACGATCTGGAAAGCGATATTGCGGGCCGTGACGGTGCTGCCGGGATACAGCAGGACATACAGGGAGCGTGGCTTCTTCTGTTTCAGGACGCTCATGCCCTTGAGGATGATCTTCCTGTTTTCCTTCCATACCGGCATGACGTCGGCGATCGCGGCGACGGCTGCCATCGCTGTCAGCTCATCGTCATTGCCGATCAGGCTGCGGCTGATTTCCAGGGCGACGCCGGCACCGGAAAGATATTCATATTCCGGTTCCATGTAATCGGGATGCACGACGGTCAGGGCATCGGGTTCTTCCTCGATGCGGTGGTGGTCGGTAATGATCAGGTCGATGCCGAGGTTTTTCGCCTCCTGCATCGCCTCGAATGCCCTCACACCGTTGTCGACGGTGATGATCAGGGTATAGCCCTTTTCATACGCGAGCCTGACGGTAGCGGCGGAAAGACCGTATCCCTCTTTAAAACGGTCGGGAATGTAATAGCCGTTTTCGATCTTTAAAAGATCGAGGGTCTTCTTCATGATCGCGGTGGCGCAGATGCCGTCGGCATCATAGTCGCCGCCGACAAAGACCTTCTCATGATTTTCCCTCGCCCTTAGGATGCGCTCACAGGCCTGCTGCACACATTCCGCCCGGCTGGTGGAAAGGGTCTCATCCCCTGCCAGCAGTTCTTCGATCCGTTCATCGCTTAAAGCGGAAGCGGCGAACACCTTGGCGCACAGGGAGGAAACATTGTATCTTTCGCTGATCAGACGGCTTTGTTCAAGAATTCCTTCAGTCATGGCTTTCCCTGTTTTCTTCCAGAAGATCAATGATGTCAAGCAGGCTATCCCGTTCCATGTCGATGGCCGCCCGCATCATCTCGTCGGGAACGATCGTATCGGGGATAAAGCAGGAACGCATACCGGCAGCCTTTGCCGCCAGGATTCCCTGCTTGGAGTCTTCCAGTACCAGGCAGTACTGCGGTTCGACACCGAGTTCCTTCGCACCGCGCAGGAAGATCTCGGGATCGGGCTTGGCATGCTGCACCATGTCGCCGCAGACGATGACATCGTATTTCAGAGGTCTGGAACAGGTGGCGATCAGCGCCTCCACATATTCCCGGGCGCTGCTGGAACAGATCGCGACCTTGTAGTCATGTTCTTCAAGATATGTGAACAGTTCGATCAGTCCTTTGCGGTTGAGACAGTCGGTATTGATGCTCCGCCAGAAGTTCAGGTCGAAGCGTTTGGCGCGGATCTTCGGCAGGATATCGCCGAGACCTTCGATCGAGGCGATATAGCGGGCGTTATCGCGGCCGCCGGCACCGGTGATCTTCTGGAAAAAGTCCTCCGGATAGGTAATTCCGTATTTCTTTCCTTCGTCGCGCCAGATCTGCTGGGCAACGATCTCGGTATCGAACATCAGTCCGTCACAGTCGAATATCACAGCATCGATTCTCATTGTTTCTTCCTCCTATGCAAAAGACAGCAGGCTGAAAGCCCGCTGTCATAATATCACGCGTTTATTCCCTTGAAGGTATATTCGTCAAGCGCTTCTTTCTTCGCTTTGTTCTTTTTGCCGCCCTTGCTCTTCGGCTGGAAGTGGGTTCTGGCATAGCGCCATACTGCCGGAGCGATGAAGATCGAGGAGAAGGTACCGGCGATCAGACCGACAAACATCGCGAAGATGAATGTGAAGATCGCGTTGGAGCCCATTGCCAGCATGATGATGACCGGCAGGATCGTCGAGATCGAACTGTAGATCGACATCTTGATCGTGGCATCCATCGATTCGTTGGTAATGCGCTTGTAGTCTTCGTCCTTCAGCGTGCCCTTCTGGTTCTTCATCGTCTCACGCACACGGTCGAAGACGACGATCGAGTTGTTGATCGAGTAACCGATGATCGTCAGCAGAACCGAGATCAGTTCGGTATTGATCTCAAGACGCATGATTCCGAACACTGCCAGAACAATGGCAACGTCATGAATCAGGGCGACGATACAGCCAAGGGCATAGTCCCACTCATAACGCAGGGTGACATAAGCCATCATGGCAATCCACGCCACCAGGGTCAGGATGACAGCGTTTCTGACAAGGTCGCGGCCGACGACCGGCGTGACGACGTTGTCGCCCGGTTCCTCACCGTACTTCTCGGCGAAGACCTGCTTGATTTCCTTCAGCTGGTCGGCTGTGACTGTCTGCTTGGTTGTCGCATAGACAGCGTTCTCGCCGCTGGCCTGGTATTTGAAGTCGCTGTAGCCGAGTTCCTTGAATGTCGCGTCAACATCCTCGATGCTGACAGGCTGTTCGGAACTGACAGTGATCCTGGTTCCGGACGCGAAGTCGATACCGAGGTTGAAGAAGCCTTCGCCCTTTGTCATGTTGAAGACGCCGAAGCCGATGGCAACTGCGATCAGGACCACAGCAATACGGGCGAACAGCGGCGACTTGGAAGCGTAGTCATAGTGATGGGTTCCGGTATAGAACTGGGATTCACCCTTGGAAACATCCGGGATCTGATCCTTTTTGACCGCGAACAGTTCCGGCTTGCCGTCGGCGATACCGGAAGAGACGATCAGTTTGAGCAGCCATCTTGAGAACGCGACGTTGACGACCAGCGTCATGACGACGGTGATGATCAGCATTGTCGCGAAACCCTTGACGGCGCCGTTGCCCCACATGTACATGATCAGGGCGGCGATCAGAGTTGTGAACTGGGCGTCGAAGACAGCCGAGAACGACTGCTTCTGACCTTCATCGACAGCACTGCGGACACTTCTTCCCTTATATAATTCCTGACGGATACGTTCGTAGGAAATGATATTGGCGTCTACGGTCATACCGACACCGAGCACGAGAGCACCGATACCGGACAGGGTGAAGATCGCGCCCATTGCCGTGTAGAGGCCAAATACGCACCAGATATAGAATACCAGCATGACCGCGGCAACGATGCCCGGCAGGCGGTATTTGAAGATGATGAACAGCATGACAAGAACGATGCCGATGGCACCGGCCATCGCTGTCTTGGACAGCGCGTCCTGACCGAACTGGGCGGAGACAACGTTGGAGGAAATCTCCGACAGTTTGACCGGCAGTGAACCGGAGTTGATCAGGTTGGCCATTGTCCGGGCTTCGGCTTCCGTGAAGCTGCCCTGGATAATGCAGTCGTCGGACAGTGTCTGACGGACAGTCGCGGCACTGACATATTTCGGTTCTTCACCGTTTCTTGCCTTCTCCGCTTCCGCTGCGTAGGTATCGCCTTCTTCCCAGTCAAGCCAGATGACCATCATGTTCTGGCCGTTGCCACGGCTGGAAATATCGGATGTGATCTCAGCGAACTTCTGGGTATCGGCAATACCGAGGAATACGATCGGCTGGCCGTCCTGATAGGACAGGGATGCGCCGCCTTCCTTCAGAATGCTGGCGTCCGCCAGTTCCACGTCGTTCATGTCGCGGAATGTCAGGTTGGCAGTCGTGCCGATCATTTCACGCGCCGATTCCGGATCTTCGACACCGGCCAGCTGGACGCGGATGCGGTTGTCGCCTTCGACGATGATCTGCGGCTCGCTGACACCGAGGACATTGATACGTTTGGAAATGCTGTTGGTAACAGCCGTCATGTCCACTTCCGTGCTTTCGCCGTTCAGCGGTGTCGCTTCATACAGGATCTCGAATCCACCCTGCAGGTCGAGACCCAGATTCAGATTGTTTTTAATAGTGTTGAATGTTGTTGCGACCAGTACCATGATGGCCGCAGCGACAGCCAGGAAAATTGCCAGATTCCCCTTCTTCGCACTGTTATTCATACTCGCTATCCTCCAATGATATCTGAGAAATCTTCGATTGACTGATGTGCTCCTTCGATGACAGCCCGGCTCGACAGGAACCTGACGATGTCATCGGCCGGAACCGATAGTATTGCATTTGCCGCGTCATGGAGCGACCCCGGCGGGTTCTTCTTCCACAGGCTGCCGGCAAGATAATCTTCAAGATTTCCGTAGTTCAAAGAAGGCAGGCCGTTTCTTTTCAGCTGCTGAAGCTTGATGACCATCGTCAGCTGTACCAGAGTGTGATTGATATCGAAAATCTCTGAACTCATGCCTTCCTCCTTGCAATTTATGTATTATATCAAAATTTCACAGGTTTTCATCCAAAAGATGAAAAAACTGCCCGCAGGCAGTATTTGATGCAATTCAGTGCAGTCCGATCCAGACACCGAGCAGTGCGAACAGTGCTTCCGCTGCCCAGAACAGGATGACGACCGTCTGCTCGGGCATCCCCTTCAGACGGAAGGCATAGTGAATCGGCGTATAGCTGAAGATGCGGCGGTGAATCGTCTTGACAGCCAGCACCTGCAGGATGACACTCAGCGTTTCCAGAACCGGAACACCGGCGATCAGGATCAGCAGCAGTTCCGTCTTGGTGATCATCGCACATGCCGCCAGCGCCCCGCCCAGTGCCAGGGCACCGCTGTCACCCATGAAGATCCTGGCCGGCTTCTTATTGTAATAAAGGTAGCCAAGCAGAGCTCCGATCAGGGTTACGATGAACATCTGCAGTCCCGGTCTTCCCTGTACGAAGGCGAAGACCAGATAGGGAATGAACGCGATGATCGATACACCTGCCGCCAGACCGTCCATACCATCTGTCAGATTGACAGCGTTGGAGGAACCGGCAAACATCAGCAGGATGAGGATGAAATATCCCCAGCCCAGCGGCACGACCTTGTCGGTAAAAGGAATCATGATTTCGAGACGCGCATGGCTGCGGTAAAGGAAGAAAAAGACCACCGCCAGCAGAATCTGCATTCCCAGTTTCTGCTTCGCGCTCAGACCGTCATTGTTTTTCTTGATGGCGATCAGATAGTCATCGATGAAACCGATGATGCCATAGCCGACAAACGCCAGGATGACGATCCAGATATCGAGATCCCTTCTGGCTTCCGGCGAAGTCAGCAGTGTCACGATCACGGGAACGATGATGAACAGGATCCCGCCCATGATCGGTGTGCCCGCCTTCTTCTGATCTTCCGGCAGCGCGTATTCGCTGACCGACTGGCGAAGACTCTGATTTTTCAGAAATTTTATAAACAGGGGCATTGTGATCAGAACGATGACCATGCTGACCAGACAGCCCAGTAACAGATTAACTGGCATTGAATCCTCCGCACACTACAATAACACATTATTCAACTACTGAAAAACAACTTCTATCTGTGTCCCTTTGGAAACGACTGTGCCGGGAGGAATATTCTGCGAGACGACGACGCCGTCACCGTCCAGTTTGAAGCCGAAGCCGCTGACCGCCCATAAGGCACTGACATCCTTGCGGGTCCAGCCGGTCATATCCGGGATTGCGAAGCCCGTCGTATCGGTCAGCAGGAATACCCTCTGGCCGGTCGTCAGGATGCCGTCAGGACGCGGATACTGGTCAATGACGTTGTTTCCTTCACCCAGCACGACAACTTCCGTGCCGGTGCCGCTGAGGCGTTCGGCTGCGAAAGAGACGCTGTGGTTGAGAAGCGACGGCATCGTGTAGGTGCTGATCTGCTCGACCGGTTCCGGCTGCGGAGCGTTGTTGCTGTTGGCACCTTCAGTAAAGCCGTATGTGATCGCCACTTTGCGCAGGAAGGATTTGGCGGCATCGGTATTGTAATGCGGCTGCATGTACTGCGGCGCATCAAAGGCGAAATAGACGAGGATCTGGGGATTCTCTGCCGGCATGGCAGCCATGACCGAACTGATATAGCGCTCGGCACTGTACTGGCCGTCGACAGCCATTTCCGCGGTACCTGTCTTGGCGATGATGCGGCATTCGGGAATCTGGTAATACTGGGCGACACCGTCGTCATCGTTGGCGCTGCGGTACAGCAGTTCCTGAATTTTTTTGGCAGTATCGGCAGTGATTGGTTCACCGACGACTTCCGTTTTGGCCTTGTAGATGACGGAGTTGTCATAGGAGTTGCGGATGGAATCGACAAAGTGCGGCTTGACCATTGTGCCGTCGCCGAAGATCGCGCTGTATGCCTGCATCAGCTGCAGCATCGTAACCGTCGAGCCCTGGCCGAAGGAAAGCGCGACTTTTTCCGCCGCCCAGTTGAAGTTCAGCGTGCCGCTGGCTTCCGGGATGCCGTCGGTTTCGACCGGTTCGAAGAAATGGAACCTTTTCAGATAATCCAGATGGATCTCGGGCGTGATCACTTCATTCTGTACTGCTGCCGTGACGGTGTTCAGCGACAGGATCAGACCATGGTCGACATCGATGTCGTTGTACTGGCTGCGGTTGGCGTTATAGATACAGCCGATCTGGTCGCCGTTGTAGGTGCGCACCGGATCGTTGTTTTCATCAGAAGTAAAGCAGTACTGGTTGCCGTCGGTGATCATCGAGGAATCATAGACGCCCTCATTGATGGCGGCGGCATAGGTAAAGGATTTCAGCGTCGAACCCGGTTCGTATGCCAGCTGGGTGCCGATGTTGTTGTATTCGGTAATGTTGTCCAGGGTATTGGGATCGAACGTCGGATACTGGCCCCAGGCAAGGATGTTGCCGGTGGCGATTTCCATCGCCCCGCCCCAGGCACGCGAGCTGCCGAACTGCTCGGCGGCGGCCGTGAGCGCTTCTTCAAGAGTGGTCTGGATGCCGGCATCGATCGTCAGATAAACATTGTCGCCGTTGGTGGCGGAAACGATCGTTTCCTTCATGCCCGGCAGGACATAGCCGTTCTTGTCAACCTGATAGGTACGGGTTCCGTCGGTGCCGGAAAGATAGTTGTCCAGATAAAGTTCCAGTCCCATCTGGCCGACTGTCGAACCGTTCTCGTCGGTCTGGGCATAGCCGATCAGGTTGCTGGCGAACTGACTGTTGGGATACATACGCTGGATGGAATCGGTAAAGCCGATACCCGGCAGGTTGTAGCTTTCGATTTCGTCCTTGACTGATTTGGAAAGACGGCGGCCCTGGTTGCCGAGTTCGGTCTGGAATCTGCCGTCGACTTCATACAGGTTCAGATAATCGAGTACTTCCTGATATTCCATGCGCAGGATCGGTGCCAGGATCTTCGCGGTTTTCTCCTTATCCTTTACATACGTGATCTGCCCTTCCAGCGCCTGCCGGTTGGGATCGAGAATGCAGTAGATATTGTAGGTCTTGCTGTCCTGGGCAATGACGTTGCCGCCGCGGTCATAGATCGTTCCCCGCATTGCCTTGACGACATCAGTAATGGTATTTGCCTGGTCGACATAGGGTGTCAGGTCGGAACCGGAACGCATATGCCGCCGCCCGATGGAAACGACAAAAACATCGGAGACAAGTAATACAAATGCCGCCAATGTTACAAAGGATATTTCTCTTAAGGAATGGTTACGCCTGTTGCGTACCATGATCATTCTCCGTCTTCAGGGCTGTCGCTTGTGATCGTGATGATGGCGTCCTGGTTTCTGACCATGCCGTTGTTGGCAGCGATCTCATCGACGCGCTCAGCTGATACCAGTCTTGAAATTTCGACCTCGATCGCATCGTTCTGGGTTTCCAGAACTGCGATCTCGGAAGTGATGCGCTGCTTTCTGGAGCTCAGTTCGTTGTTGTAGGAACGGAGGAAAAGCGAGCTGGCAAGGAACAAAAGCGCCGAGAATAAAAACAGCGTTACCGAGAATGTCAATATGTTTAAAGATTTCTTTCCCTTTTTGCGTTTGACGATCTTTGCCATGATTCTTTCCCCTTAGATTCTTTCTATCACCCGCAGCCTGGCGCTGTGGGAACGGTTGTTTTCTGCAAGTTCTTCTTCCTTTGCCTCCACCGGTTTCTTCGTCACCGTACGGAAGGAGGCCTGCTCCATTTGTTCAGCCTTGATCGGCAGTCGCGGCTCAACAAACGGAGCAGTGGAATAACTTCTGAACATGTTCTTGACGATTCTGTCTTCCAGCGAATGGAAGGTTATGACAGCGCATCTGCCGCCCTTTTTCAGCAGATGCAGGGCATCGTCAAGACCTTTTTCCAGGGCACCGAGTTCATCGTTGACTTCGATGCGCAGAGCCTGGAATGTCTGTTTTGCAGGATGACCTTTCTTGCGGAGTTCCTTGTTCGGCAGTGCCGAGCGGATCACTTCCACAAGCTGCAGGGTCGTTTCGACCGGAGCCGTTTCCCTTTGCCGGACAATCGCTCTGGCAATGGCCGGGGCATAGCGTTCCTCGCCGTAGTCCCTCAGGATCCTGATCAGTTCTTCCTGCGGATATCCGTTAACGATCTGGTATGCGTCTTTTTCCTGGCTCTGATCCATACGCATGTCCAGCCTTGCGTCATAGCGGTAGCTGAAGCCGCGTTCCGGATCGTCGAACTGGGGAGAACTTACGCCGAGGTCGAGCATGATGCCATCCACTTCGCTGATTCCCCTTTTCTGAAGTTCTTCCTTCATGGAACGGAAATCGCTGTGGATCATCGTCACCCTGTCAAGGCAGTCAGCCAGATTTTCAGCCGACTCCTTCAGTGCCTGTTCATCCTTGTCGAACGCATACAGATGTCCGGTGGTAAGTTTCGAGATCAGAGCACCTGCATGTCCGCCCCTGCCGAGCGTTCCGTCAACGTAGATGCCGTCCGGCCTGACATTGAGCAGATCGATCGTTTCATGGAGCAATACGCTGGTGTGCTGCATTACTGCAGGAACTCCGTCAGTGATTCAGCCACGGTTTCGAATGATTCGGAAGCTTCCTCATCATAGGAATCCCATGTTTCTTCCGGCCAGATCTCGACATGGTCGGCTACACCGACAACGACACAGCTTTTCTTGATATTGGCTGTGGCGAGCAGGAACTGCGGAAGCATGATGCGTCCCTGGTTGTCCAGGGAGCACTCGACAGCCTTCGAAGTCAGGCTTCGCATATACTGACGGGCTTCCTTTTTGGTGGCCGGAATTCTCTCCAGACTGGCGATCATTTCCGACCAGCGTTCATCCGTGTAGATCGACAGGCATCCGTCCAGTCCTTTGGTTACGACAAAGACTTCTCCCAGTCCGTCACGGAATTTTGCAGGAACAATGATTCTGTTTTTGGCATCCAGATTATGTCTGTATTGACCGATAAACATCGTCATTTTTCCTCCACTTTCTCCCACTTCTTACCACCATCCTACCACTTCACAGGTATTTTACAAGAAAAAACTGCGGAAAACACAAAAAAAGAAGACTTCAGACAGTCTCCGGCCTTTGTGATTGAACAGTGCTGAACAGGACATTAAAAAAGGAAGTCAGATGCATGACTTCCTCATTAAGGGTTCTTTTGTACTTGCCGCTTCAGCAATATGACTGCCGCCAGCATCAGGATACCGCCGGAAAGATAATAGAATCCCGTGCCGGTTCCGCCGGTCGACGGCAGTACGGCGCCGTTGCTGTTCCAGACATTGATCTGCCAGGTCGTATCATGCTGGTTGACGACCCAGTGTTCGTGTCCCTTCTGGACGACTTCCGAAGGACTATCATCCTGCATCGCCGTGACTCTGGCATTGCTGACAGTGATCTTGATAGCGCTGTGCGGCAGGACAAAGCCTTCCGGTGCCCTTGTTTCGACAAGCCGGTATTCGCCGAAGGACAGCGGTCCCAGCGGCAGGATGCCGTTCGGACCGGTCATGCCGGTGATCACGGCTTCCGCACCTTCGATCGGTTTCTGCTGTCCGTCGTCGAAATCATCCGCCCGGTACAGTTCAAAATGAGCGCCGGTAGTGATCGTATTCGTATCGATATCCGTCTTCCATACGGAGACGTGCTTCTTCTCCGAGTTGGGAATCAGGATCCGGTAGGATACGGTGTGGGTCGTTTCGTCCGTTTCCCGGATGAGCCAGCTCGCGTGCTCCTCATCGTTGATCGATACGGTACCGTCCATGCCGATGGTGAAGCACAGATCCTCCTCGATCCGGCTGTAGTTTTCCGCCGCCTGCGTTTCCGTCAGATAATACGTGCCGTTTCTCAGACGGAACGTGATCTCCTCGAGAATACCGTTGTGATCGGTGACGAGATCTTCATAGCCGGCGATCGGATTGTAATCCTTGGTCGGCGTACCGGTGTTGTCGATCACCTGCCGGTACAGGGCGAAATGGACATTGGCAATGCCCTCACCTGTCTCGCCGTCGATCTTTTCGACCTGCAGTGCGCCCGGTCTGTTCTTGATGGTGATTTCGGCACTCATGCCGCTTTCCGGTGTCTTGTCGATGATATACATATTCTCGCTGATACCGCCGACTTCAACATCGTCTTCGCTGATGGTAATGGTCATCGGTGCATCAATTGAGACATATCCGGCCGGTGCCGTCGTTTCTGTCAGTGTATATACACCCGGGGACAGATAGGCAATGGTAATCTTTCCTTCCGTGTCCGATATATAGTGTTCAGCACCGACATTGTCGCCGTCTTCGTCCTTGAGGGTGAATACGGCATCGGCCAGCGGATGTCCTGTCATGTCCTGCTTGTACAAAGCAATGCCGGGACGGGAATTGGTCACAGTATCAGTGCGGACATTTTCGTTATGAACAGTCTCTTCGCCCGGCTGATATGTCACTGTATAAAGGTAATCGTCCTGATGCTCTCCCCCTGCCGGAGTTCCGCCAACGGTAAGAGTTTCACCATCTTCGATCGGCTCAAGTGAACTATATTCAGTTACTGTGCCGTTTTCGTCCACGACCGGATCGGCAACCATGACTTCCCGGATCACATAGTTGGCAAACGGTATCGTACTCTGCAGGTTTCCGAAGAAGTAATAAACTGATGTCTCGGGATCTCTGAGTTCCCGTACGGTGTCTTCCAGCAATGTCATCGCATCGGAATCAAGAGCTTTGACATAAACGGCAAAATAGATCGGATCATGCATTTCCATGAAATCCTTATCGGTCCAGATCTTATCTGCCGTCAGTCCCCAGCCTTTCTGGTTGCGGACTTCAATTTCCGGATCGTTGTCGGAGATGATCGTACCGGTCAGCGGTTCCGTCTGAGTCGTATGCGGATCACCGTCGTCCAGACGGGTATAGCCGTCTTCCAGGCGCAGGGTATATCCTTTCGGAATCTCATAGTCACGCTCTTCAATCTTGAATTTGGTGCCGACGATCAGATTTCTTACTTCCACGGTATGGTCTGCCGGAATCTTGGCAATCGAGCCGTTCATGGAAGTACGGAACGTAACCTGTTCCTTATCCTCATCGCTCAGACTGTCATAATCCGTTTTCCCGATCGATATGAATTTCTGTCCGGCTGCGTCCCAGCGGCAGTAATTGCCGCTTCCGTCCTTGACAAGATAATAGTACATATCGGCCAGAGGCAGATCGTCATCACTGCTGTTTTCATTGCCGAGATAGAGACGGAACGTAAACGGTGTCGTATTATCGGGATAATGCAGCAGGGTCTGTCCGTCGGTGTCATACAGGATCTTGGTGATGTCCATCGTCCGCATGGCACCTTCCCTGACATGGTTGTCAAAATCCAGTTTCGGCCGGTCCTTGAGTGTGGCTTTTGATGTCTCATAATCCTGACGGGCTGTTTCACCGACCATGTTCTGTGTATC
>CACYXJ010000054.1 GCA_902778375.1 uncultured Erysipelotrichaceae bacterium | reverse complement strand
CACAGGGTGCTTCAGTCAAAGGTGGTCCTGAACGGGATCAGCGGGCCGGTGCTTTCCGACCATTTCGGAGTTCTGGCAGAGATCGAATGAATAAAGGAGCAGACAACATGAGAGAAAGTGGAATGGATCGGAAAATGAGAAAAGAGGAAGGGAGCTGCCGTAGCAGTTCTCAGTCCGGAGTACCCGGAGGCGGAAGCAGCGGTCTGCAGGATGAAGCAGGCGGTCAGCCGGGTAGGAAAGAAAGCGAGGGGCAAATGTCCGAGGGAATGAAATGGTGGCAGAAAACGAATGTCTGCGAGATCTATATCAGAAGCTTCAACGATTCTGACGGAGACGGCATCGGAGATCTGAACGGAATCACTGAAAAGCTTGACTATTTGAAGGAGTTGGGAATCGGAGCCATCTGGCTTACTCCCTGTTACAAGTCCCCCCAGGCGGACAACGGCTATGACATAGCCGACTATTATGAGATCGATGAAACCTTCGGGACCATGGAGGACATGGATCATCTGATTGCCGAGGCAGGAAAGAGGGGCATCCGCATTGTCATGGATCTCGTCTTCAACCACACCTCCGACCAAAACAGCTGGTTTCTGGAATCCGCGTCCGGGAAAGACAATCCAAAGAGCGACTGGTATATCTGGCGCGACGCCAGGCCCGACGGGAGCGAGCCGACAAACTGGCGGAACATTTTCGGCGGTTCCGCCTGGACCTGGTCAGAGACACGCGGTCAGTATTATCTTCACACATTCCTCAGCGAGCAGCCGGACCTCAACTGGGAGAACCCCGAGGTGCGGGAGAATCTTTACAACGTGGCAAACTTCTGGCTGGACAAGGGAGTCGGAGGCTTCAGGATGGACGCGGTCACTTATATCAAAAAACCTGCGTTGACAGACGGAGAACCCGATGGCCGCGACGGAAGGGCAGCGATCCACAAAATGACAGCCAATACAGAGGGCATCCTGGATTTCCTTCATGAATTCAAAGATCGGGTTCAGCGTGGAAGAGATATTTTCACCGTGGGTGAAGCAAACGGTGTCCGGGCGTCAGAGCTTTCCCAATGGGTCGGAGACGAGGGTGTTTTTGATATGGTCTTCGAATTCTCCCATATGCTGATCGACCTCAACAATGAGATCGACTGGTCCAGCCGCAGAAACTGGTCTCTTGCGGACCTGAAGAGGATTCTGGGTGACAGCCAGCGGAACACCGCTGAAAACGGCTGGTATCCGATTTTCTTTGAAAACCACGATCAGCCCCGGTGCATTGACCACTACTTTCCGTGGGTTTCCGACAGTGAAAACGGATCCGAAGAAAGTATGGCAGCAAAAGTGATCGGAACCCTCATGTTCACCCTGCGCGGGACCCCTTTTGTTTATCAGGGACAGGAGCTGGGCTTCCGCAATGTGACCTGGGACAATATCGACGACTATAACGATATTTCCACAAGAAGGCACTACCACTTCCTCATACACGAGGGCAGAACCGAGGAAGAGGCTATGGAGGCAGTCCGTCATTTCAGCAGGGACAGTGCCAGAACCCCCATGCAGTGGACTGCGGAGGAAAACGCCGGTTTTACAACAGGAGAGCCCTGGCTTCCGGTAAACGATAATTACAGAACCTGCAACGCGGATTCGGAGGAAAAAGATCCGGATTCGGTCCTCTCCTGGTACCGCACAATGGCTGCTTTGAGGAACAGCCACGCTGAGCTGACTGAGGGAAGTTACGAGGAGATTTTAAATGAGAACGAGCAGATCTATGCCTTTGTCCGCAGGGGCAAGTCTGCTGAGGCGATCGTCCTGACGAATTTCTCCAGGGAGAAAGCTGAATTTGATGCCTCTGTCCTGGAAGGAGCGGAGCTGGTGATTTCCTCCACAGGAAAAAGCGGAAACGGCGGCGTAGAAGGTGTGCTGGCGCCCCTGGAAGCGGCTGTTTATGAGAGAAGCGCAAAATGAAGGGCTTTGAAGCCCTTTGTAATGTGTATGTAAGCCAAACAATGAAGCAAAAAAATGCCGTCCGATTGAATCCCGACGATGAAGCAGCGCGGAGAGTAAATCCCAGAAAAAACGCGTAAAAATAACGAAAAGTGGCGATTTATGTGGCTTCCGTGAGGGTTTTTGATAAGATTTTGTACATTTCATAAGGCAAAAATCCCCAGCTGCCCCCAATTTTTCCCCAATCGTCGAAACAAATACATGCGAAATCCGTGTGGGATCCGTGAATCACACAGCATAAAAGGCTCAAACCAAGAGCCTTTTCTCTTGCCCAATTACATACTGCGAACAGATACCGACGAGAATCTGCAAGCGGTATAATATTGCCAAGGAGGTGTTCATGAACGGCAAATATCAGCCGGGACAGACAGTCTTTCTGACCGGAGGGAATAAAAACCTGATCAAGGAAGCGACCGTTCTGAAGTATACCGGAGGTTTCTATACAATCCGCTTCAATAACGGCGGTGGTGTCAAAGTGAGAGAGTCCAGGATCTACCCTTCTCGGGAAGAAGCAGAAGCAGCGATCCTGAACAGAAAAAGGTAAACGAGATCAGGATTTGTCGAAATGCTGCTGAATCAGAATAATTGGAGTAGAAGTCATGAATAAAATAAAAGCAATAGTATATGCATTCCTGGCGGCGGTCTTTTATGCCGTCAATGTGCCGTTTTCAAAATTACTGCTGAAAGAAGTTGGTCCGACAACAATGGCTGCGCTTCTGTATTTGGGAGCAGGGATCGGAATAGGAATTCTATCCTTGTTCAATAAGAAAGACAGAGAGAAGTCAGAACATCTGTCAAAAAAAGATGTTCCATTCGTTTTTGGAATGATTGTGCTCGATATTGCAGCGCCGATTTTCCTGATGTTAGGTATCAGCTATGGTTCATCTGCGAACGCCTCTCTGCTTAGCAATTTTGAAATCGTGGCAACGACAGTGATTGCTTTGTTCATATTCAAGGAAGCTGTATCCAGGCGGTTATGGCTGGCTATCGCGCTGATCACCCTATCAAGTATTCTGCTTTCTTTTGAAGGGACGTACTGTTTCCGTTTCTCCTATGGTTCTCTGTTCGTGCTGCTTGCAACGGCCTGCTGGGGCTTTGAGAATAACTGTACGAGAAACATTTCATCAAAAAGCACGTATGAGATCGTTGTTCTGAAAGGTATCTTCTCCGGGTTGGGTTCACTTGTTATTGCAGTGATCAAAAGAGAAGCTATGTCGGGTCCTGAGTATATTGCGGCGGCTCTGCTGCTCGGATTTGTCGCATACGGACTCAGTATTTTCCTTTATGTCAGAGCGCAGAATGTCCTTGGTGCCGCAAAGACCAGTGCTTATTATGCGGTTGCACCGTTTATAGGAGCATTCTTATCTTTTGTGATATTGAGAGAGCATTTATCCTGGGTGTATGTCGCTTCGCTGGCGGTCATGGCTGCAGGATCGGTGCTTGTTGTTGCAGATACCTTGATCAGACATCATGTGCATGAACATCAGCACACTTTCACTCATACACATGATGGAACAACACATACTCATACCATTACACATACGCATGAACATAATCATTATCTGACGGATGATAAGCACGGGCATCGGCATATATTAAGAGATTTGGAAAGACTGCCGGGGGCAATGCATACTTAAATGCCTGTTTGGCGCTGACTCATCTTCCTTTATCATGATGAGAACATAGATCCGATCTCATCAGATATCAGTCACAACAGACTGTCCCTGTTCAATATGAGCAGATGCATCAGAGAAATACGGCAAATGACTGGGCGCCGATATGTGCTGTGTCAGCACTGCCGATCACAAAGACAGCTTTCTTTCCTGCCAGTTCTTCAAGAGACAGTGCTGCCCCGCTCTGCGAAGGATTGATGACAATCACCACCTCTCCCCTCTGATAAACAAACGGTCTGCCTTTTTCTCCGAGAATGACCTGGAAGTCTCCGTCTGCCTGCAGGTCCCTGTGACTGTGACGGAAGGCAATCAGGGCTTTGTATGTATTGTAAAGAGAATCGGGATCTGCTTTCTGTGTGCTCAGTACCGGGGCATCTTCCGCAGAATCCTGCGGCAGGTATATCTGTTCCGGCTCTGCCTTTGAGAAACCGTAATTAGCAGAAGTATCCCACTGCATCGGGGTACGGCTGCCGGTCCGGTGGTAGCCGCCTTCCTTTGTTCTGACATCCAGATAGCGCATACCGATCTCATCTCCGTAATAGACAAACGGGACGCCGGGCATCGTCATCAGGAAACCGGCAAACAGTTTCATCTCCCTGTCCGAAAGCGTACGGGCCGGACGCGGTGTATCATGATTGCAGGTAAACATGGCAATATAGCCGTTTTCTTTTGTGGCATTGTATTTTGGCAGATAATCATTCAGGAAACGGGTAATATCCCCTTCGCCGTCTTTGCGGAAATAGCTGTTGTCCCCTCCTTCGGTTTCATAGTCACGAAGCAGGGTATTGTAGCCGTTTCCGTGATGGTCGAGATAGAAGTCCATATGGAACCCGCCGCCGTTGATGGCCTGTACGGGATTGGACCATTCGCTGACCAGGGCCGCTTCCGGATAGTCATGATCCAGCATATTGCGGATATCACGCCAGATGGCAGCTGTGGCACTTTTATTCTCATCATCGTTTTTGACAAGGGAGTCCGCCATGTCCACACGGTATCCGTCACAGCCCATATCCAGCCAGAAACGTATGATGTCCTTCAGAGCTTCCCTTGTCGTAAGAGCCTCTTTGGAATCCACCGCCGACATCCATTTTTCCGTCCGCTTCAGCCAGCCGTAATTCAGAGCCGGCTGGGAAGCGAAGAAGTTCAGCATATAGGCACCGCCTCTTGGCGTCATGCCGGAGATATACGGGTGATCTTTGATTCCTTCAAAGGCATGCCCTGTCCAGACATAGCGTCCGGAGTATTCGTTTTCCTCATCCTTTTTTGATTCCAGGAACCAGGGATGCCGGTCGGACGTATGCCCCGGCACCAGATCAAGAAGGACCCGGATTCCCATCGCATGTGCCTTTTCAAACAGTTCTTTCAGATCATCATTTGTCCCATAGCGCGGGGCAACTTTTTTATAGTCACTGACATCATAGCCGCCGTCAAGAAACGGCGAATCAAAACAGGGATTGATCCACAGGGCATTGCATCCAAGTTCCCTGACCTCATCCAGTTTTGAGATGATTCCCTGCAGGTCGCCGATTCCATCATCGTTGCTGTCGTAATAGGACTGCGGATAGATTTCATAAAACACTGCATCTTTCAGCCATTCAGGCATTCGTCTTCCTCCTTCAGAATCTCTTCCAGATTCCTGCTGTATATGATCCTGACTTTTGCTGCAGGATCTGTTTCCTTCATCATTTCTGCTATTTTCCTGTGGCTGTATCCCCCGGTATTGATAAAGACACTGTCAATACCGCAGGCATCCGCAGTTCTGATATCACTGGCAAATTCATTGCCGATCATAACGGTATCTTCTTTCTGCAGATCATGCTTTTCCAGCAGCAGCATCAGGAAGGCAGGATCCGGCTTTCTGATGCCGTAATCACTGGAAATAAAGATATCGTCAAAGTATTCCGGCAGACCGAAGGCTTCCATTTCCGGCATGGTGAAGACCCGCTGGGCATTGGACAGCAGCCAAATCTTCTTTCCCTGCCGTTTCAGTTCTTGCAATACCTTCTTTGTTTTCCGGTAGGGATGACAATACACCCGTGCCGCATTGCGGAACTGTACAGCAGTTTCTTCTGCCCATGCGCGGTCAGCCTTCCCTTCTGCCAGTCTTTGAAAGACAATGCATATATCAATTTCCGGATACGGGACATCTATCCGTTCCATCTCTTCACGGCAGTACCGGACATACTGCCGGCGCAGTTCGGACGGTCTGGAAAAGACACCGGCATCACGAAAGCGTTTCTGCATCACATACCATACCCTGATCCCGGTTTCATCGGTATGAATATCCAGCAGTGTTCCGTACAGATCAAAAATGAAATTCTGATACATACGATTACTCTTTCAAAACGGCAATTCCGTACGGCGGTACTGTCAGCTTTCCCTCCTGCAGGGAAATTTCCTCTTCTCCCGCCAGCAATACCCCGGCAAGGGTCTGCTGCTTCAGTGTGGAAACATCAACGGTTTCACTCTGCCCGCCAAGATTCATAACAATGCATACTTCCGGATGTATGCCATCGCTTTTTGTATAGACGGCAATCTCTTCATCGGAAAGATCATCCCGCAGGCTGACGGTTCCGAAAGCCAGGGATGGAAATGCATTGCGCAGCTTTATGGCATTGCGGTAATAGCTGTAGACAGAATACGGATCCTTCATCTGCTCATCAAGCGGGGCAAATTTCATGGCAATGGTATCCATATCCGGCGGACCTGTGCAGATACCTGTCTGAGCGGTATCAGACCAGTACATCGGAGCCCGCTTGTTTTCATCCTTTCCGGACCCCTTCATGCCGGCTTCTTCCCCGTAATAGACAAAGACATTGCCGCTCATCAGAAGATTCATTGCCCCGGCCAGTTTGGTCTTAGTGCCGTCATCCCCGGCATAGTAGCCGGCAGATCTTGCCATGTCATGATTGGTATAGAACGGAGCATTGAGATAGTCCGGATTGTGCAGTATATAGGCTTCCTGTTCACTGACCTGTGCCTGTACATAATCTTCCGCGCCATAGGCTCCCATCAGGGTGTCATGAATGATGCCGTTGGCATCGGCAAACGGAAAATCAAACAGGGAATCGATGCCGCTGTCATACAATGCGGCAATCTCACTGCGGTTTGTCCAAGCTTCCCCGACAAAATAGCAGTCACTGCGCATCGCTTTGCCGCTTTCACACAGCCACTTCAGGAATGCCGTGTTCTTTTCGGGATCACCGGTGTAATAGGAAGTCACCGCATCCAGACGGAAGCCGCCGACGCCGAGTTCCAGCCAGTATTTCATAATGGACAGGATTTCTTCCCTGACCTCTTCATCATCAAGATTCAGATCCGGCATTCCTTCCCAGAAGCGTGCTTCATAATACCAGCCGCTGTCACCCAGTGCAGCATAGCCGTTCTGAAACTCCCGTGAGAAGTGATAGGCATTGAAATACGGACAGCTGGCAGCACAGTCATCATAGTCATCATGCGTCTTCAGATAATCGGCAGCCGCAGCAAACCACGGATGCTGCACAGAAGTATGATTCAGGACAAGATCCAGAATGATCCGTATTCCTCTTTCGCTGCAGTCACTGATGAGGTCTTTGAAGTCATCAATGGTACCGTATTGCGGATCGATGCTGTAATAGTCTGCAACATCATATTTATGATAGGTAGGAGAAGTCATGACGGGCATCAGCCAGATGGCCGTAAAGCCCGTATCCTGTATATAGTCCAGCTTTTCCTTCAGGCCTCTCAGATCACCGATGTCGTCATTGTCACTGTCATAATAGCTGTAGAGAAAGACTTCATAGGTTGTCGTAAGATCCGTTGTTATGTTTTCTTCCAGCCCGCTGTTGATCCTGTCCATCCCGGAAAGAGAAACAGCAGACCCCACAGGATCTGCTGCAGACTTACAGGATGAAAGAATAACTGCTGCCACAGCCGTCAGTATAAGTTTTCTTCCTGTGTTTTTCATCAGCCTTTTACCGCTCCGCTCATTCCTTCAACATAGAATCTCTGCATGAACAGGAACAGGATGGCAATCGGAATCGAAATCACAACAGCGCCTGCTGCGAAACACGTATACCACTGATTGATATATTCTTTCTGCAGCATGTTCCATAAGCCGATGGCGACCGTAAACTGATCGGCATTGGCACGGCAGATGACTCTGGCGAAAATGAAGTCTACCCAGGGGGCAATGAAGGATGTCATGACAGTATAGATGATGATCGGCTTGGACAGCGGCATCGTGATTCTGGTAAAGACTTCCCACTGTGTCGCACCGTCCATAATTGCCGCTTCATCGATTGAACGCGGAATCGTATCGAAATAACCCTTGGAAATCTGGAAGCCCAGTCCGGTTGTTGCCGAATAAACGATAATCAGGGCCAGACGGATCATCGATCCCTCTGTAAAGCCCATTGCCTTCAGGATATAGTACTGTGCAACCATGGCCATGAAGCCCGGGAAAAGACCGAGGATCATTGCCATATTCATATACGGCTTACGCAGCTTGAAACGCATACGCGAAAGCGAATAGGAAACAGACAGTACAAAGAAAGTGGAAATGCAGCAGGAACAGATGGCAATAATCAGGGTATTGCCGAACATCTTCGGAAAGTTCAGGACATTCCTGTCTGTAAACAGTTTGACATAGTTCTTCAGTGTGTAGGATTGCGGGAAAAATGTATTGACATAGGATCCCGGTTCAGCACGGAAACTGGTAAGAACGATCCATACGATCGGCATGACCCAGATAAAGGCCAGCAGTGCAAGCAGTAAATGAACGAGAATATTAACGGCTCTTTTTCTGCCGCTGACAGTATTTTTCTTTGCCGGATTTAACGTTGTCATAATTACATGAACGCCTCCTCGTTCTTATACGATCCTGAATTGCGGTATGTTACAAGCGTAACAACGGTCAGGACGATGAATGTCAGAATACCGATGACAGCACCGATATTGTAGTACTGGAAATCAATGGTCAGCTTGTACAGCCAGGTGACAAGCAGATCGGTCTGGCCGGCCGTATCTCCGACATATGTCGGTCCGCCCTGCGAGAGCAGGTAGATGACATTGAAGTTATTGATATTGCCGACAAAGGATGTAATCAGATACGGTGTCGTAACGAACAGCATATACGGCAGGGTGATCTTGAAGAAGATTGTAACCGGTCCCGCTCCGTCCATCCTGGCAGCTTCATAAAGCTCCGCGGGAATATTCTGCAGGATACCGGTAATCTGCAGCAATGTGTACGGAATGCCGACCCAGAGGTTGATGACGATGATCGTGATCCTTGCCAGTGTCGCATCCTGCCAGAACGGAATCGGTTTGCTGATCCAGCCGAGATTCTGCAGCAGGACATTGACTGCACCGTACGGCTGCAACATCGTGTTCATGATCATCAGGGATACAAACTGTGGAACGGCAATGCTCAGAACGAAGCAGAAGCGCCAGAAGCCTTTGCCCTTTGTGTCCTTGCGGTTGATGATCAGAGCCAGGATCATACCGAGAATATAGTTCAGGAAGGTTGCGAAGATTGCCCAGATAACGGTCCAGGCAAGAACACCCCAGAACTGCCGGCCGATATTGCCGCCCATATTCAGAACCCTGCCGAACTGGGTCAGCCCGTTCCAGTCAAACAGCATCAGGTGATTGTCTTCCTTGGAATAGGTGGTAAAGGCCATGCAGATCATGAAGACCAGCGGAACGATATTGAAGATCAGAATGCCGAGTACCGGCAGCGTCATCAGAGTGATATGCAGGTTGTTGTTGAACAGTGACTGTACATCTTCCTTAAAGGAATTGACATGCTTTCCTTCCTCAAGATTCTTCTGGCACTTGTAGGACTGCTTCATCTGCAGCACCCACAGGACAATGAAGGCAGCAATGACAAACAGTGTCACAACGCCGTACAGCAGCAACAGCAGGGAATTGTCACCGGCTGAATACTCATAGATTCCCTTGGCTTCATTGTAAACTTCACCGGCTTCTACACTTCCCAGCCCCGGTAACATGGCCAGCGCATGGAAGCCGGTTGCGAGCATGTAGAAAATGAAGGCTGCTTCAAAGACGAACACAATTGCGCCTTTGATTTTCTGACCATGTCCGAAGAGACCCGCGCCCATGAGGATCATGGACAGTCTGGTCCACAGGTCTCCGTTTTTAACGGCAGTCAGCACACTGTTTTTACTGCCTGTTTTATTTGCGGCCATATGTATTTCCCCTTTCATAAAAGTACGGCTGAGGAGATGCCCTCCTCAGCCATACTCCAAATGATTTTTTATACGTTTAATGAATGAAACAGATTACTCAACAGTAGCTGTGTTCAGAGAAGTGTTCATAGCTTCTGTCTTTTCGGCAGCGTTGTCATGTGTAACTGTCTTTGCGACCAGTTCCTTGCCCATTGTTTCTGCCGGTGTCCAGTACAGACTCATGTTTGCCTGCAACGGCTGAACGATGGAAGCGTAGCTCATTGCGTTCATCTGTGCAGTTGCCAGAGCATCATCAACTTTCAGGCTTTCATCTGTCGGGATGATGTTGCGCAGGTCATAGTGATCCTGCTGAGCCTGTGTGCTGCCCAGGAAAGCTGCCAGAGCAACAGCCTGTTCCGGATACTTCGTGTTGGCATTGACACCGATTGCCTTGGAGCCGGCAAATGCCTTCAGCTGTTTTTCTTCGCCGTTCAGTGTGTATGTCGGTGCAGCGCAGATGCCTACATTCTCTTCACCGATTGCTTCAACGACTGCTGCATAGTCCCATGTACCGGAGAACAGGCAGTTGATTGTGCCGTCTTTCAGTGTGCTCGGTGTCAGACCGTTGGCATCCACGAAGTTCGGATTTGCGACCAGGTCAACCAGGTAATTTGTTACAGCAACAGCCTTGTCGCCGCTGAAATCGATACCGGCATCGGCATCATCACCGTTTTCGCCGAACAGTGTGCATCCGTTGGCTACATAGAAGGAAGCGATATACCAGGAGTTGGAAAGCGGGAAGCCGACCTTGCCCTTTTCCAGCATGGTGTCGAGATTCTTGACATCGTCTTCGCTGAAGACACGCTTGTCATAGTACATGAACCATGTGTTGCCTGTGAACGGAACGCCGTATACGCCGCCGTTGTAGGAAACGGTATTCAGGGTTGTCTGGGAGCACTGCTTTTGAACCTGTTCCAGTGTGCTGCCGCCCAGTCTTGCCAGAGCATTGGCTGTCAGAAGATCAGGGATCTGGTCATTCGCATACATGAATACATCAGCAGCTGCTTCCGGGTCTGTCTGAATGTTCTTTAAGGTATCGCCTTCCGCGCTGACACCGGTAACGAATGTGATGTTCCATTCCGGATGTGCTTCCTGGAAAGCTTTCAGCTGATTGTCCAGCCAGTTGCCGTTGTCAGCGGACTGATCTTCGGACGGTGTCCATACAGTAAGTGTGATTGCTTCGTTGCCGCCATCGGCTGTGCCTGACGGTGCGGCGCTGCTGCAGCCAACCAGGGAGAATCCCAGGACTGCTGCTAAGCCAGCCTGTAATAATTTCTTGCTCATTTTTTCCTCCTAATGATTATTTCAGCAATTCTTTTCATTGCTTCGAGCCTTATTTGTATTCGAGATTCAGACCGTCCTTGTCAAAGACATGGACAGCTGAACTGGTGAAGGTAAAGCGGATTTTCGCACCGCTGTCAAGATTCTGTTCCTTCAGATCCAGCGTAGGAACGATGATGATACTGTCCTTGCCGCAGGCATTGACATGCAGGTGAATGGAAGACCCCATCATTTCCGAAACATCAACGGTTCCTTCGATCATTGCTCCCGGCACTTCCTCCAGGGAGATATGTTCCGGTCTTGCTCCGACGGTTACCGGCTGGGGCTGGACATCATTTGCCAGAAGTGCAGCGTTCTTTTCTTCACTCAGGGCGATCAGTGCATCAGCGACCCGTACGGAATATTTGTCGCCTTCCCTGACCAGTTCGCCGTCATAGAGATTCATCTGCGGCATGCCGATGAAGCCTGCCACAAACAGATTTCTTGGCTTGTTGAATACTTCCTGCGGCGTACCAATCTGCTGGATCTCGCCATCCTTCATGATGACAATACGATCACCCAGCGTCATTGCTTCTGTCTGGTCGTGGGTTACGTAAATGAATGTCGTATTGATTCTCTGTCTGAGCTTGATGATTTCCGCTCTCATCTGGTTGCGCAGCTTGGCATCCAGGTTGGAAAGCGGTTCATCCATCAGCAGTACACGCGGTTCACGGACAATGGCACGGCCGATGGCAACACGCTGTCTCTGACCGCCGGAAAGAGCTTTCGGCTTTCTGTTCAGATATTGTGTAATTCCGAGAATCTCAGCAGCTTCGTTGACTTTTTCGTCAATCATTTCCTTGCTCATCTTGCGCAGCTTCAGCGGAAATTCCATATTCTGACGGACAGACATATGCGGATAAAGTGCATAGTTCTGGAATACCATGGCAATGTCACGGTCTTTCGGATCCACATCGTTCATCAGCTGATCATCGATATACAGCTCGCCTCTGGTGATATCCTCAAGACCGGCAACCATACGCAGCGTAGTTGATTTGCCGCATCCGGAGGGGCCGACCAGAACGATGAATTCCTTATCCTTGATCTCCAGATTGAAATCATCAACCGCTATCACACCTTCATCCGTTACCTTCAGATGATATGTCCGGTGCGGAGCCTCATCCTCGTCATTCTTCTTTTTCTTCTTTTTCTTTTCGTCTGGTGCATTCGGATAGATTTTCTGGATGTGTTTTAATGTTACCGTCGCCATAATTCCTCCTGTTACTGCTTTATGACTTTCATGCTTTCTCCGGTGATAACCCGAAATTGTATTTTCTTATGCACGGCTTCCCGTTTATAGTTCATGCGCCACAGCAGATCTTCAACACTTTTCTGTGCAAGTTCCCTGACATTCTGCTGTACCGTAGCCAGCCTCGGAACGGAATACTTCGTATATTCAATACCGTCGAAGCCGAGAACGGAAATGTCATCCGGAACCTTCAGGCCCTGATCAAAGCAGGCCCGCAGCGCCCCGATGGCAACCATATCGCCAAGGCAGAAAACACCGGTTATTTCCCTGTTCTTTTTCAGCAGCTTTGTCATTGCATCATAGCCGCCCTGCATGGAAAAGCGGCACGGCTCATAATGATTTTCCAGGGAAAACGGCAGCTTGTACTCTTCAAGCTGATGCATTGCCCCTTCCAGTCTCCTGGCACCGACTTCACCCTGTGAGCGGTCAGCACTGCCGCCGATCACACCGATCTTTTTATGTCCGTAACGGACCAGATAATCGATCGCTGCCCGGGCTGCTTCATAGTCATCAGTTGAAAAGGATGACAGGTTGTTATAGTCCAGTGTTTCGGCTGTTTCCGAGACAAGCACACTTGGCACATCGATTTCCGCAAAGCGTTCCTCAAAATAATGAAGATTGCCGCCCAGGAAAATGAAGCCCTTCGGTTTTGCCTCGTTCAGTGTCTGAATGGCCGCTTCCACTTCATCATCCAATTCATCAAGGAAAAAGACATTCGCATCTTCCCCGTTTTCTTTCAGATTCTTCTGCACTTCTTCCAGAAGCGCCTCAAGAAAATAATTGTTGGTGCCCTTGACCACAATCGTAACTTCTGTTGCGGTCGTTTTTTTCAGCAGTTTGGCATTTGTGTTCGGCTGAAAATTATACGCATCAATCACTGCCAGAATCTTCTTCCGGGCAGCTTCACTGACATCCGTGTGATTGTTGATCACTCTGGATACCGTACCGATGCTGTAGCCCGCGTATCTGGCGATATCCTTAATTGTAACCATCGTTCCCCTTCCTGTAATCGTTTCTGTAAACGTTTTCGTAAACGTTTACAGTCAAATGGTATGATACCGCTTTCATTTTGTCAATGTGCTTTTTTTAAATTTCTCCAAAAAAAATATACTGTTCCAGTGCGGCCCTGTTTACTGAATCATTCACGTATTCTGTCACTCCGAAGCTTCCCGGAAGCACTGCTTATTTCCTTTATATAATCTCCCTTTCCCGGCGGCTTCATGCCTTTCATCATGACGGCAAAACTGTATCTGTTCTCATCCATATATGTTATTTTTCGTAATAATGTCCGCAGGTAGCAATTCATGCCATCTTTCCGGTCCATAGGCAAAGAAAACAGCATTTATATTACATACAGCCAGTGGTGTACTGCCCCCTGCTCTTTCGGGCTGTATAATATCTTGAGGTGGAGCATGGAAGGCAAATATAAACCAGGACAGCACGTATTCTTAACAGGTGGCAATACACATCTGATCAAAGAAGCCACGGTGCAGAGATATGCCGGAGGCTTCTACACCATCATCTTTGAAAACGGTGGTGGTATCAAAGTAAGAGAATCAAGGATCTACCCTACTCGCAAGGAAGCAGAACAGGCGATCCTGAACAGAAAGAGATAAGCAAATCGGAATTCAGAGGAGGCCATACTGTTAATGCAGGCAAAGGAATATGGAAAAGAACATGACCGGAAAATCGTATTGATTCTCGGCAATATGATGAACTGACGTCAGTTTGAAAATGTTATTCCGATACTAGAGAAGGATTTTCATATAATCGCAGTCAGTACCGACGGATATGATGAAAAGACCGAATTTACCACAGCAGAAAAATCAGCAGAGAGTATCGAAAAGTATATAGCAGATCATCTTGATTCACACATTGATCTTGTTTTGGCGAGTCCTTTGGTTCGGCAACAGCCGGAATGATGTTCAACAGGCAGAAAGTGAAAATAGATTCTCTGATAATGAGCGGACCGCAATATATGAAGCTTTGTTTATTTATATTTTCTTTTATTTCAATTTTCTTTCTTTTTAGTTTTAAATCTCGAAAAGTCGGTCCGAAGCAAGTGACCGATTAATTGTAATTATTAATAAAGCCCATAAATAAAGGGGAACCAAATGATTCCCCTTTTTAACAGTGGAGCCGAAGAGATATTGCGTGCTTTCAATCTGCTAAATTCAATCGTATTTCGCAGAATATAACGGCAAAAGGAACCTTTTGTTATTTTCATCATGG
>CACYXJ010000053.1 GCA_902778375.1 uncultured Erysipelotrichaceae bacterium | reverse complement strand
CCTTCAACAAGGTACTGGAATTCTTCGACAGACATCTCAAAACAGAAGTCTAGAAAAAGCCGCGCATGCGGCTCTTTCTTCAGGAGGTATCATGCAGTTTACAACGATGGCAAAACCGGTGGGTTCACGCTGCAACATGAACTGTTCCTACTGTTATTACCTGCATGCCGACAGCGGCCAGGACGGCAGCGGCAGGATGAGCGACGAAGTTCTGGAAACATATATCCGTTCTTATACGGAAGCCTGCGAAGGAAGCGAAATCGCTTTTACCTGGCATGGCGGCGAACCGACGCTGGCCGGGATTTCCTTTTTTGATAAAGCCATTGCCCTGCAGAAGAAATATCTGCCGGCAGGAAAGCATGTTGTCAATGCCATACAGACCAACGGTCTTCTGATTGACGATGACTGGTGCCGGTTTCTGAAAGACAATCATTTCGAAATCGGACTCAGCATCGACGGTACCAGAATGATCCATGACATGTACCGCAGCGATGCCGGCGGCAGCGATACCTACAGCCGTGTCAGAAACGCATTGGCCTGTTTTGAAAAACATGGGATCCGTCCCGATCTTCTCTGCACGGTCACAGCCGAGACAGCTGCTTCGCCGCAGGCGGTTTATGAAACTTTGAAGAAATACCATACCGGCTGGATCCAGTTCATTCCGATCGTCAGACGGGATGAAGAAGGTAATGTCACGGATGATTCTGTCACACCCAAAGAGTACGGACGTTTTCTGAAGACGATTTTCCGGCAATGGGTCCGGAATGATCTGGGCCGGGTGAATATCCAGCTCTTTGCTGAAACAGCACTGATTCTTTCCGGAAAGAAAAGCACGGTCTGCTGGCTTTCCGAAACCTGCGGCAATATCCTGATCGTTGAGAAAGACGGCAGCGTTTTTGCCTGCGATCATTTTGTCGACCGTCATCACCGCATCGGCAGTCTTATGGAAACACCGCTTGCGGAAATGGCTTCCTCTGATTTTCAGAAACAGTTTGGAAACGCGAAGAAAGATCTTTCCGCCGAATGCCGTGAATGCCCATGGCTTCCGCTGTGTCACGGCTGCTGTCCGAAAGACCGCTTCGCGCTGAATGCGGACGATGAAAGGCAGTATTATCTGTGTGAAGGAATGAAGGCATATTTTGCCGAAGCGGTACCGGTTCTGAAACAGGCGATGAAAATGAGTTCGGAGGGAAAGACCCAGAAGGAAATCATGAAGTATTTCCGCAAATGAAAACTTCCCTCTGCGGGAAGTTTATTCATCATGATTCAGATACTGGCGGATCAGATCTGCCAGTTCTTTTTTTCGATCCTGAAGCGCGGTGATGATTCTCTGACGGTTTTCTTCATGCAGGGCAATCAGGTTTTCCAGCATTCCTTCAGGATCCGGCGGATCCATGGCGTTGAAGTTCTGGCAGAGGATCGCCGCGTCGGCAGCCATCGTATACAGCGGATCGTCAGCGAGCATTTTTCTCACCGGCAGCTGACCGCTGTTTTTCTTTTCGAGAATGACGGCATATTCCTTTGCGGCCATATTGACAGCATCGTGCCAGGAAAGATAGATCTCGTCCATGGCATGCATGCCGGCCTGATACAGTTCTTCCCGGTGTGTACATGCCCAGGCAAGGAAGGAAGAAAGAGATTCGGCGGTTTCATCGACCAGGAACCCGTTCCTGCCGTCGCTGATGCCTTCGGCGGCGCATGATTCTCTGATCAGCACGCTGGCAAGACCGCAGGCGGCAGCCTCCCTGACCACAAGACCGTTCGTGTCGAAAGTGGAAGGGAAAACGAAGAGGTCAGCTGCGGTGTTCCATGCCCGCAATGTGTCCCGCTCAGCAATGGCACCGGTGAAGATCACCTTGCCGGATCCTTCACCTGGATGGGAAACGATCCCGTCTTCTGTTTTTTCATCAAAGGCGATCCGGTATTCTTTCAGCTGTTTTTTCAGAACCGGGAAATCGGCACCCCGGCCGATCATGACCATGCGGAAATCGTGCTCTTCCTTCAGCTGCCGCAGGGCGGCAAACAGAAGCGGCAGTCCCTTGTAGTTCATCAGCCGGCCGACAAACAGGAAGAAGGGAACATCTTCAGGCAGATCGTATCCGGCAATTGCATGCCGGACATCTTCATCGCAGACCCTGCCGCGGGCGAAGTCGACACCGTTGGGCATGACTTTCCAGCTGCCTTCATAGCCGAGCGAAGCAAGATTTTCCCCGGCGCCGCGGCTGACTGTCCAGACCGCGTCACAGGCGGAAATATTATGCACGAGGGCATGGATGCTTTCTTCCTGCAGAAGCGGCACGGCAATGGTGCGGCGGATATCGATATCGTATTTCGTGTGATAGGTAAGAATGACCGGTGCTCCTGATGCGTCACGCAGACTGCGGGCGGTGAACAGCGATGCGAAAGGGCAGTGAGTATGGATGATATCCGGCTGCCACTCTGCCATCATGCCGATTTCCTTTACCGGCAGCGGGTATCCTGCCCGGTAGCCGCCGGTCAGGGAAGAAGTGTCAAGACTTGGCCAGGTGATGACCGGATAGGGATATTTCTCATAGCCGCCCTCGGGATAAAAAGGTGTGCCGACCATGACTTCGGTATCCCTTCTGTCCTGCAGGATACCGGCATAGTTTACAATCGTGTTTGTGACCCCGTCGATGACCGGCGGGAAGGAATCGTTCAGCAGACATATTCTCATGTTTTGTTAGCCTCGTATCTATTTTAGTCCCAATTCTCTCGGGCACAAACTGATTTCAGGAGTATAATAGCCTTGTTGTTTGTATTTATTCAGGAGGTTTCACAATGAGTCAGACACAGGTCAGAACACCCTGGATCAGCCACCTTGGGGATGTGCCTGCCCATCTGGATTACTTTGAAGGATCCATGTATGAAGCAGTCGAAAAAATCGCCGGGCAGTATCCGAACCAGGTTGCTTTCGATTTCATGGGGCGTTCCACCACGTACAAAAGAATGATCACTGAGATCAACAACTGCGCCAAGTCACTGCGTACGATCGGTGTGCGCCAGGGTGACAGAGTGACGATCGCGATGCCGAACTGCCCGCAGGCGATTTTCATGTTCTACGCCGTCAATCTGATCGGCGCGGTCGCCAATATGATCCATCCGCTTTCCGCTGAGAAGGAAATCGAATTCTATCTCAACGCGTCCGAAAGCGTGACTGCGATTACCCTGGACCAGTTCTATCACAAATTTGAAAAAATCCGGGAAAACACCAAGATTGTCAATATCATCATCGCTTCGGTGAAGGATGAGCTTTCCCAGCCGTTAAGAACCGGCTATATGCTGACGGAAGGAAGAAAAATCAGGAAGATTCCTTCTGACGCCCCGGTGATCCGCTGGCAGGAATTCATGAATCTCGGCAGATTCTGTTTCTATAACTACAAGGTAAAGACACAGGCTGACGACACGGCTGTCATTCTGTACTCCGGCGGCACGACCGGAACGACGAAGGGCATCATGCTGACAAACAAGAACTTCAACGCCCTTGGCCAGCAGGTTGTCGCGGCCAATCCGATGTTCCGTCCCGGCGACAAGATGCTGGCAGCGATGCCGCTGTTCCACGGATTCGGTCTTGGTGTATGCATCCATACCATGCTGTCACAGGGCGGCCGCTGCATCCTGGTGCCGCGCTTTACCGCCAAGAGCTATGCCAAGCTGATCACCAAATACAAGTGCAATTTCATTGCCGGTGTTCCGACCCTGTATGAAGCTCTGCTGCGTCTTCCGTCGATGGACAATGCCGACCTCAGCAGTCTGAAAGGCGTCTTCTCCGGCGGCGATTCCCTGTCGATCGAACTGAAAAAGAAGTTCGACCGTTTCCTTGCCGATCATAATGCGGCCATCCAGGTCAGGGAAGGCTACGGTACAACGGAAACCGTCACTGCCTGCTGTCTGACACCGCGTGACCGCTACAAGGAAGGAAGCATCGGTCTGCCTTTCCCGGATACATATATCAAGATCGTCAAGCCCGGCACCGATGAGGAACTGCCGTATGGCGAAGAAGGCGAGATTCTGCTTGCCGGTCCGACGGTCATGAAGGGATATATGAACAATCCCGAGGAAACGGCCGATACTCTCCGTACCCATGCCGACGGTCTGACGTGGGTCTATACCGGCGACCTTGGCATCATGGATGATGAAGGATTCATCTACTTCCACGGCCGGGCCAAGAGAATGATCATTTCCTCCGGATACAATGTCTATCCGGCCCAGCTCGAGAATATTCTCGACGCGCATGAAAAGGTACAGATGAGCTGCATTATCGGCGTGCCGGATGCCTACCGGATGCAGGCGGTCAAAGCGTTCGTCATGCTGAAGCCGAATGTTCCGGCAAATGAAGAGACAAAGGAAGAACTGATGAAGTACTGCCGCGAGCATATTGCCAAATATGCCATGCCGAAGGATATCGAATTCCGTTCGGAACTTCCCAAGACACTTGTCGGCAAGGTTGCCTACCGGCAGCTTGAGGAAGAGGAACTGGCAAAACTCAAGAACGCAGAGACACCTGTACAGGAGACAGAGAACTGATTTTGAAAGGGGCATGAACTGTCCCTTTTTCATTGCCTGAGTGATAAAATATAGACAGCAGAGGAGTCCTGGGACTCCGGGAGGAAAATATAATTATGCTGCACGAAGTAAAGTTTTTATCATTCAACGAACGTGATGAAGTTTACGGTTGGATCTATGTTCCTGCCTGCCGTCCGGTCGGCATCATCCAGCTGATTCATGGTTTCGGCGAACATTCCCGCAGATATCTTCATATGATCACCAGTTTCATGGAAGCCGGATATATCGTCGCTGCTGACGACCATGTCGGTCACGGCAAGACAGCTGTCGAAAACAACAGATGGGGTGACTGGGGCGACAAGGGATTCGAAACGATGATGGAAGACGAGAAGAAATTCCATGACATCGTAGCTGAAAAGTATCCGGATGTTCCGTACTACATGTTCGGTCACAGTATGGGATCGTTCATTGCCAGAATGTATATCGCCAAATACGGCAGCGACCTGAACGGCGTCACGATCTGCGGCACGACCGGCGAATGGCCGAATCTCGATGAAGGCATTGCCACGGTTCAGAAACTTGTCGATGCCGGCAAGGGCGACGAGGCCGATCCGACGATTGCCGGTGCCCTGATGGGCTGGATGTTCAGCCGCTGCACGGAAGGCGTCAAACTGGGCAACGAGTGGATCTGCGATGATCCGTATGTCCAGACAGACCATGCGGAAGATCCGTTCGATGCCTTCACCAAACCATGTCTGAACCGCTCCTGGCTGTATTTCATGCAGATGATGAAGGACATCAGCAGCAGGGAATGGGCGGAAAAAGTACCGAAGGAACTGCCGGTCTACAATATCGCCGGCGATCAGGATCCGGTAGGGCAGTTCGGAACCGGTGTCTATCAGGTAACCAACTGGCTCATCGATACCGGCAAGAACGTCACGACGAGACTCTATCCCGGCTACCGTCACGAAATCCACAACTATGCCGACATCAAGGAGGATGTGGAAGAGGGCATCATCGATTTCTTTGACTGGTGCGAGTGAATCACAGCTGAAGACTTCCCACGGGAAGTCTTTTTTTATGCGGCACGCAGTCTTCCTGTAGTAAGATGATTGACAGAGGTAGACATCGTGATTACTTTACTGCTTACTAAACAGATCGTTCAGCTGTTCCTGATCATGCTGTGCGGATATCTTCTTGTCCGGGCTGGTCTTTTGAAATCGTCGGACTCCAAAGTACTGTCCATTCTGATTGTTTATATCATCTGTCCGTGCACGATCCTGAATGCCTTTCAGATCAGTTTCACACCGGAAACAGCAAATAATTTCCTGTTGTCGTTTGCCTGTGCGATTTCGATTCATGTGCTTCTGTTTGTAATCGTGTATCTCCTGAGCAATGTCTTTCATTTCACCGGCATCGAGAAGGCCTCGCTGATCTATTCCAATGCCGGCAATCTGATCATTCCCCTGGTCACGGCAGTTCTGGGAGAAGAGTGGGTCATCTATGCCAGCGCCTTCATGGTCGTGCAGCTGTTCATCATCTGGACCCATGGCAAGTCGCTGGTGGAAGGAAAGTGGGCGATGGATATGAAATCGATACTGACCAACGTCAACCTGTTTGCCTGTCTGATCGGTCTGGTTCTGTTCCTTCTGCACCTGCAACTGCCGGGAATTCTGAAGGATACAGTAAAATCGCTCGGCTCGACAATCGGCCCCGTCAGTATGATGATGCTGGGTATGATCCTGGCCGGTGTCGATCTGGTGCAGATGGTAAAAGGCAAACGGATCTGGCTGATCACCTTCCTGAAGATGATCGCAATACCCGGCCTTGTCATTGTGATTATGAAGCTCAGCGGTATTGCTTCGCTGACACCGGACGGTCAGACCATCCTCTTTATCAGCCTGATGGCAACGATGACGCCGGCCGCCACGACCATCACCCAGATGGCCCAGCTGTATGACAAGGAAGTCAGTTATGCGACAGCGATCAACACCATTACCACAATTGTCTGTCTGGCCACGATGCCACTGCTGACCATGCTGTATTATCTTTAAAAAAACGGAAAGAGAAGTAATAATATAGTTAACTGCAAAACCGGGAGTCTTTATGGAAATTACAAAAATCGTCATTACCGGCGGCCCCTGTGCCGGCAAAACAACAGCCATGAGCTGGATCCAGCATCATTTCACACGTATGGGATATACGGTTCTTTTCATACCGGAAACCGCGACGGAACTGATCATCGGCGGTGTGGCGCCGTGGACATGCGGGACCAATCTGGATTATCAGAAATGCCAGGTCAGACTGCAGCTGGTCAAGGAGGAACTCTTTGAACAGGCTGCCCGGACAATGAATGCCGAGAAGGTCCTGATCATATGTGACCGCGGCTTCATGGACAACAAGGCATATATGAATGACGAGGAATTCGCGGCGGCGGTCGCTTCGGTAAACGGCAATGTCGTTGCCCTGAGAGATTCCTATGACGCCGTGTTCCATCTGGTGACAGCGGCCAAAGGTGCCCAGGAATTCTATACGACCGACAACAACGCGGCCAGATATGAAAGTGTGGAAGAAGCCTGCGCCATGGACGACAAGCTGATTGCCGCCTGGACCGGCCATCCGCATTTGCGGGTCATTGACAACAGCACTTCCTTCGACGAGAAACTGAAGAAACTGATGAACGAGATCATCAGCTTCCTGGGTATCGAAAATCCGATTGAGACCGAGAAGAAATTCCTCATTGCCTATCCGGATCTTGACTGGCTGGCAAACAATCCCTACTGCCATAAGATTGATATTATTCAGACCTTCCTGACGGCACCGGCCGGTGAAGAAAGAAAGGTGAGGCAGCGCGGAGAAGACGGTCATTACATGTGCTATGTGACGACCAAGATCCCGATGGACGAAACCGGTCTGAAACGGATCGAGACCGAGCACCGCATCAGTGAGAACGAATACAACCGTCTGCTTGGAACAGCAGATCCTGATAAAGCGCCGCTGCATAAGACCAGATACTGCCTGACCTATGAACATCAGTATTTTGAAGTCGATGTCTATCCGTTCTGGAAGGACAGGGCAATCCTGGAAATCGAGCTGAGCCAGGACGACCAGCAGATCATTTTCCCGCCGCAGTTGCATGTATACCGCGAAATCACCGGCGAGAAGGAATACAAGAGCACGGCTCTGGCAGAAATGGTCATGCGGAAGCAGAAGACAAATGCCGGAACGGAACAGTAACAGAGCTGTCTGGCACAGACAGATGAATGTCTGTGCTTTTTTATTGCAAAACACTTGCCGGAGAAAAAATATTTGATAAAATATAATTGCATCAAATAGAAAAGGAGGTGTGCTGAATGAAACATGATGGTTATGAGGCAATGAAACTGGCAAATCAGCTCTGCTTTCCGCTGTATGCGGCATCCAGAAATGTCGTCAGTCTCTACACGCCATGGCTGAAGCCGCTCGGTCTTACTTACACGCAGTACATTGTCTTCCTGGTGTTGTGGGAAAAAGACGGAATCACAGTAGGCGAGATCTGCGACCAGCTGATGCTGGATAACGGCACGCTTTCCCCGCTGCTGAAGAAAATGCAGCAGGCAGGTTATATCGACAAAAAACGAAGCGATGAGGATGATCGTGTGGTTCTCATCACCCTCACCGCAAAAGGAAGAGCGCTGCAGGAACAGGTAAAGGAAATACCTGAAAAGGTGGCAGGCTGTATCGACCTGCCGCCGGAAAAGGCGCAGCAGCTGTATACGCTGCTCTATGAACTGATCGAGAACCGGAAAAACAAATAACTGTAATCGGAAGAGGAGGAATGCAGAATGAGTACAGTATATGATTTCACAGTAAAAGACAGACAGGGAAACAATGTCAGCCTGTCGGATTATCAGGGCAAGGTGCTTCTGATCGTCAACACAGCAACCGGCTGCGGATTTACACCGCACTATGATCCGCTGGAAGCCATGTACAAAGAATTCAGGGATCAGGGTTTTGAGATCCTGGACTTCCCATGCAACCAGTTTGCCAACCAGACGCCCGGCACAGACGAAGAAATCCATACTTTCTGCACAATGAAGTTCGGAACTGAATTCCCGCAGTTTGCCAAAATCGACGTCAACGGCGAAACAGCTGATCCGCTGTTCGCTTTCCTGGCAACGGAAAAACCGTTTGCAGGTTTCGGCAGGGGACTGAAGAATGCCGGACTGAAGAAATTCTCCGACATGAACAACAAAGTCTTCGGTGACAAGGCATATATCAAGTGGAATTTCACGAAGTTCCTGATTGACCGCGAAGGCAATGTCATTGCCCGTTTCGAACCGACTGTGGACATGAAGGAAGTCCGGGCTGCTGTCGCTGCCGAACTCGAAAAACAGGCATGATGAAAGAAACAGGCCGTGGCAAGATTATTATCCGCACCAGTATCATCGGCATTTTCGCCAATGTGTTCCTGGCAGCTTTCAAGGCGGTGATCGGCCTGACGTCCAGCTCAGTTGCAATCGTGATGGATGCCGTCAATAACCTGTCGGATGCCGCAAGTTCCATTATCACCATCGTCGGAACAAAACTGGCTGCCAAAGAAGCAGACAGACAGCATCCTTTCGGTTATGGCAGAGTCGAATATCTGAGCGCAATGATCATCTCGCTGCTGGTGCTGTACGCAGGTATTACCGCGTTTGGTGAATCAGTCAAAAAGATCATTTCTCCGGACACGCCGGATTACAGTGCTGTCGCACTTGTAATCGTGGCTGTCGCAGTCGCGGTGAAGATCATTCTTGGCAGATATGTCAAAAGTGTAGGCGAGAAGGTGAATTCTGATTCCCTGATCAATTCCGGTGAGGATGCGGTAATGGATTCGGTAATCTCTGCTTCGACGCTTCTGGCAGCAGGAATCTATCTGATATTCCATATTTCGCTTGAAGCATGGCTCGGTGCCGTGATCGCGCTTGTGATCATCAAATCGGGATTTGGCATGCTGAGTGAAACGGTGTCCAAGATTCTTGGCGAACGGGCGTCTGCCGAACTGGCGGGAGAAATCAAAAAGACCATCAACAGTTATCCCGAGGTCAACGGGGCATACGACCTGGTGCTGCACAATTACGGACCGGATTCCTACAACGGATCCATCCATATCGAAGTTCCCGATACCGTTTCTGCTGATGAACTGGACAAGCTGATCCGCAGAATCACCGCTGAAGTCATGGAAAAGCATAACGTGATCCTTACTGCCATCGGTGTGTATGCCTACAACACCAAGGATCAGGAAGCAGCCGCGGCCAGAGACAGGGTGTCGGAAATTGTGATCGCTCATCCCGATGTTCTTCAGATGCACGGGTTCTATATCGACAAGGTTGAAAAGGTCATGCGTTTCGATATCGTCGTCAGCTTCAGTGCGAAGGACCGTCAGGAGGTCTGCCGTCAGGTATTCGAAAGCGTTCAGAAAGAGTATCCGGATTACAAGCTGCAGATTGCGATGGATCTGGATCTCAGTTGATCAGTCAGAATGATTGGGAGGAACCATAAAATGAATGTAGCAGTCAGATATTATACAAAAACAGGAAATACAAAACGTCTGGCGGAAGCTGTTGCCAATGCTGTCGGTGTTGAAGCACTGCCGCTGGATGCGGGAGTGGAAGAACCGGTGGATATTCTCTTCCTCGGCAATTCCTATTACGCGTTTACAATCGATCCGGAAGTACGTGAGTTCATCCGGAAACTGGACAGAAACAAGGTTGGCCGCATCGTCAATTTCGGATCGGCTGCCATGCTGAACTCCACCTTGAAGAAGGTAAAGGCGGAAGCCGGCAAGATAGGCATCCCGGTGGATGAGCGCGAGTTCCACTGCAAGGGAGAATTCAAGGGAATCCATAAAGGCAAGCCGGATGCAGATGATCTTGCCGCAGCCGCAGCGTTTGCAAAATCAATCATCAGTGAATAATCTGGAGGGAAAATGAAAGCACTTGTTACCTATTTCTCGGCAAGCGGTGTAACCGCGGCAGTCGCAAAGCGTCTGGCGGAAGCCATTGGCGCGCCTGTTTATGAAATCAGACCCGCCGTGGCTTACACAAAAGCCGATCTGAACTGGATGAACGAACAGTCCCGTTCTTCCGTGGAAATGAAGGATAAATCCTGCCGCCCGGAACTGGCGGACAAGGATGCTCCGGTTGCCGATGCTGATGTGATATTCGTCGGATTCCCGGTGTGGTGGTACCGCGAGCCGTCCATCGTTGACAGTTTTCTGGAAGCTTATGATTTTTCAGGCAAAAAAATCGTCATGTTTGCGACTTCCGGCAGCAGTGATATCGGCACGGAAGCAACCAGCCGCGCGGCTGAAATCACCGGAACAGAAGTCGGACCCGGCAAGCGTTTCTCTTCCAGCGCTTCCGCCGAAAGGCTGAAGACCTGGGCAGACCAGTATCTGGACTGATAACAATCAGGGACAGCAATGTCCCTTTTTTATTGCAAAAGAAAAGACATCCGTTCAATGGATGCCTTTGCCGGTTCAGGATTCCTTATTCTGACATCTGGGAATGATGCGGCTGCCGTAACGAACCGCAAAACAGCCGCGTCTGTCATCGGATACAGGCTCGAAAGCGGCATCATAACGCTTGCCGCATACAACCGCAAAACGTCCGGAAAGCGGTTGGATCCTTTTCGTGTCCTGTTCACTGACGACCGACAGAATTCCGTTCTCTTCCGTCACATCAAAGACCGTTCCTTCTCCCGATTCATAATGGCCTTTTACCGCTTCGATGAGAGACGCCGGCCACCGGATATCAGGATATGTCTTTTCCTTTGGATACGGCTGGTCTGTATAAAGAGCGAAAAGAGCGTCACTGATTACTGACACGGCAGTATCGGAGGTGTTGCAGAGAACGATTACCGCACAGCCGGCATCGTACGAGAACAGGATATTGGACGAGACACCCGGCAGACTGCCGCCGTGCTGATAGATCCGGTAAGGACCTTTCAGATCGGTATAGAGTCCATAGCAGTAGAAACCGTCGGTTCCGAACGGAAGTCTCGGCTTGAGCATTTCCGCAATACTGTCCGCGGAAACAACGCCTTCACCTTCATGCAGGTACATTGTCAGATACTTCTTCAGATCGTTCAGTGTCGACTTCATTGCCCCGCCGCCATTGAGGACAAAGGCATCGTCGCGGTAATTGCGGTGTTCATGCATGACACCATCCTTTTTTTCATACAGCCAGGCGGCATTGTCATCTTCTGCCGGCCGGATGAAATCGCAGAAGCTTCTTTCCATCTGCAGAGGCCCGAGAATCTTTTCCTGCAGATATGCGGCATAGGAAGAACAGCCGCCGTATTTGCGGATGACTTCTGAAATCAGTCCGAAACCGTCATTGCAGTAACTGCAGTATCTCCCCGGTTCACCGATCAGTCCGTTTTCCATCGTAAGCGAGTCCAGACGTTCTGCCACCATGCGGCCGCCTTCTTCCGCCAGGATTTCGTTGTATGCCAGATCATGGTCTCTGTCTTCCCTGAGACCCAGCTGTCTCGCCGTTTCTTCGACAACGATGCGCGGCTGGGGAAAGAATCCGCCGGAATGGCAAAGAAGGTGGGACAGGGTGACTGTTTTGGTATTGCGGTTTGTAAAGGAAGGTATATAGGCGGAAAGAGGATCGTCCGGGGAAAGGATACCGTCCTCAGCCATTTTCAGAAGCGCCAGGGCAGTGAAGGATTTGGTCACGGAAGCCAGACCGAAAACAGTATTTCCGTCAACGGGAAGGTCATGGTCCTTTCTGCGGCTGCCGAAGAACTGCTCATAGACAGTATTGCCCGAATTGTCAATGATGCATGCGGCAAGACCGCATGCATCACTTTCCTTCATGATTTCCCGGATCAGTTTCTCTGTCTGCTGTATTCTTTCTTCAGACAGATGTTTCATTGTACATCCTCGGGTTTGTTGAAACGGTAATCAGGAACTTCCTCCTGCAACAGGTAGCGGACAAAGTAGTCCAGCTTACGGCGGATGAAATACGGATTGGCCGGTACGTTGTGATTGGTGCGCGGCAGGATCAGGAAGTCGAAGTCCTTGTCTTCCCTGATCAGTGCGTCGATCAGGCGGATCGACTGCGACATCGCGACGTTGTCATCCATGGCGCCGTGTACAATATACAGTTTTCCTTTCAGGTTCTTTGCCAGGGCAGTGTTGTCGCCCTGCAGATAGATTTCTCTGTTGTAAAGACCGTAATAGTTTTCCGTCCACTGATTATTGTACATTCTCTGGTCGTGGTTGCCGGCGGAGGAAACGCCGACCTTGTAGGTGTCGGGATATTCCAGCATCGCCCGCGACGTTGCGCAGCCGCCGCCGGAGTTGCCCCACATGCCGGCCCGGTCGAGATCGAGGAATGGATAGAGCTCCTTGATCTGCGGCAGGCAGTATACATGATCCTTGAGACCGGCGCAGCCATGGATGTTTTCATAACTGATATTGTGCAGTTTCTTGCCGCGTCCCGGTGTCCCAAGACCATCGAGAATGATGCCGGCAAAGCCGAGCTGGGCAAGTTCCTCAAGACCGCCCATGATCTCGCGGCCTTCGATTGCGGCGTTATAGGCAAAGGCTTTCGGAACGTTGTAGCACTGCATGCCGCCGTAGATATAGTCGACAAACGGATAACTCTTGTTTTCATCGAAATCCTGAGGTCTGATCAGAATGCCGTAAAGTTCCGTCTCACCGTCGGAAGCGGTGACATGGAAGCGTTCCGGCATGATATAGCCCCGGTCAAGAAGATCGCTGATATCGGCGGAAACAAGTTCTCTGACAAATGTTCCGTCGGTCTTGTACAGATTGGTGACAGGTGGCTTGTCGACTCTGCTCCAGGTGTCGACGATCATATCGTTGATGACTGCTGCCCGGTGCATGCCGTCTTCCTTGCAGAGGACCTTGAAATCGCTGCCGTCATAATGGACGCGGCATACCAGCTGGTAATACGGATCGCTGGTATCCCGGAAATTGCTGGCATAGAAATAGACATATTCATTTTCATCATCCTTGGCAATCAGTTCGCCGACAGAACAGTCAGCCGGAGTGATGACATCATGCAGGGTTCCTTCCGCGTCATAGCGGAACAGTCTTGCGAAATCGTCGCGCTCGCTCTGCCAGATGACGGTTTTGAGATCGTCAGTGATGAAATTGGATGCGCAGTAATCGTTGAAACCGTCCAGGTTTCCGTAGGTACGGATGTTCATCGCCGTATCGCTTGTCTCGCTGAGAACCTTGGTGACCGTACCATCGGTTTTTGCAAAGACGAAGGAAGCGATCTTGCTGCCGCGGGTCACATGAGTCGTATAGAAGGCGCTGCTGTCGTCCAGCCACTTGGCCAGACTGTAATAATCATGGAACAAAGGTCCGCCGGCAGGCTGGGGGTCGATGGCGAGTTTTGTCATCGTTTTTTCTTCGGCATCACCGAGGAAGTAATGGGCCAGCGGCACATCGGCATCTTCCGGGAAGGCGCACTTGTAAGTATGAAGACGAGGCCGGATGCTCTCCAGATTCTCATCGTCATAGGACTGCAGCACGAACAGTTCCTTGACGCTGCGCTGGTCGAGACGGTAGGTCAGGAAGTGGCGGGAGTCCGGTGCCCAGAGAACATCAGGAACTTCCGGACTGCCTTTGACCCGTTCGGTTATATAGCCGCTGTATTCGGCGCATTTGGCATAGGCATAATCCGTTTCGCCGTCATATGTCAGTCTTGTTTCCTTGCCGCTTTCGCATTCCCGCAGCCAGAGGTCATTGTCCCTGACAAACAGTTCGCGGCTGCAATCAGGCGACACGCTGACAGCCCGGGGCTGAAGGTAGTCTCCTTTGGTCAGGGTATCCGTTTCCGGGTCATAGGTATATTCATATTCCTCATGAACAAAAAGAATCTTTCCGTCTTTGACATCGCATCTGTCAAACGGCAGGTTTTCGCAGTCCAGTTTTTTGCAGAGGGCAGCGTGGTCGAACAGATCGGTTTCGCTGCCGTCGACGGTGCTGACTTTGCGGAAAACAGTATGGACACTGCCGTCACTTCTTTCTTCGAAAGGATAATAGAAATGGCTGTCATCGTACTTTTTTGCGGCAGGTGCGGCATTCAGCACGGCATGAGAGACATTCCATGGCAGCAGTTTCTCGGCTGCCTGGTATCTTTTGAGCATATCGGTCATAAACATTTTTCTCCTTGCCTTCCATTATATGACACAAAACTGCATGTACGTATGGAGGTACTTACTCTTTTGCTTTTAAAAAAGATATGCAAGCTTCTGCCATTGCCGCAAATCAGCCTGTTTATCTGATAAAATGAAACCAGAAGAAATAATGTAGATTGGAGACCATAATTATGAGCAAAGTTACTGAAATCACCAGAGAAAGCTGGATCAAAAGCACCTTCCCGGAATGGGGAACATGGCTGAATGAAGAAATCGAGAATACCGAGATTCCGGAAGGACAGGTCGGAATGTGGTGGCTTGGCTGCACGGGCATCTGGTTCAAGACTCCGGGCGGAGCCAATGTCACGATCGACCTCTGGGCTGGCAACGGCAAGCGCACCCATGGCGACGGCAAGATCAAGGTCGGACATCAGATGGCTAACATGGCAGGTGTCAGGAAGATGCAGCCGAACCTGAGAGCGGTT
>CACYXJ010000052.1 GCA_902778375.1 uncultured Erysipelotrichaceae bacterium | reverse complement strand
CTCTGGCCAACGGTCATCCGGATTTCATCGGCTTCAACTACTACTCCACCGGCACTGTTGAAAAGAGTGACGGCACCGAGCAGGGCGGCGGCGACCAGCAGAATTCCCGCGGTCTGCCGGGTGTTGCCAAGAACGTCAAGAACCCGAACCTGATGAAGACGGAATTCGGCTGGGAAATCGACCCGATCGGCTTCAGAAACACATTAAGAGAAGTCTACGGCCGTTACAGACTGCCGATCATCATTACCGAAAACGGTCTCGGTGCGTATGATACACTGACGGAAGACGGCAAGGTCCATGACCCGTACCGTATCAAGTACTATCAGGAACACATCAAGCAGATGCGACTTGCCATCACTGATGATGTCGAGATGATGGGTTACTGCCCATGGTCTGCTGTCGACCTGATTTCCACCCACGAGGGTATGAAGAAGCGTTATGGTTTCATCTATGTCGACCGTGACGAATTCGATCTGAAGACACTGAACAGATTCAGAAAAGACAGTTTCTTCTGGTACAAGAAAGTCATTGCCAGCAACGGCGAAGATCTTTCTGACTGATCAATAGCATATGAGGCTGCCCGCTGCGGCAGCCTTTTTCGGAGGACTTATGACAAAAGCGAATTTTGCAATTGTCGGAAGCTGGGACTGGGACGGTTCTGACACGAAAAAAGGCATCAATATCTGCCGGGTAAATGAAAAGACAGGCAATCTCTCTGCTTTCCGCAATTATCTGCCGGAAGTCAAATGTGCAAGCACACCGGAACCGGGGAAAGACGGGATGGTGTATTTCGCGGATGAACGCAAGGAACTCAAAGGCCGCAAGACCGGCGGCGGGGGATATGTGCTGGCGGCAAGACTTGATGAAAAGGGCAGAATGGAAATTGTTTCCGAAGAACAGTCAATGGCTGTCACGCCGTCCTGCTGCTGTCTGGATGCAAGCGGTAAATATCTGGTTGCTGTTCATCATACATCAACCCGTGACAGCGCCACGAAACTGAAGAAAAACAGCAAAGGCAAGGTCATCCAGGAAATCATCTATGATGATGCCGCTGTTGTCCTGTTTGAAATCGGGGAAGACGGAAGAATCGGAAAAGCTGTGGACTTCCATTGCCATAAACCGGAAAACGGCAGACCGTCGCTGCTTCATTCTGTATACCGGCTGCCGGGAAGCAGTCTGCTGATTGTCTGCGACAAGGGACTTGATAAGGTTTACAGCTATGCCGTCAGCCGCGGCAGACTGGTATTGAAAGACACACTTTCCGTACCGGAAGGAAGCGATCCCCGCTATGCAGCATTCAACCCCGGAAAGAATCTGTTCTATGTCGACAATGAACAGCGCAGCAAACTGTATACCATATCGGTTCAGAAAAAAACCGGAAAGATGAAACTGCTGGCGGAAACGGAACTGATGGACCAGCCGCTGATCGGCATGGCTTCCGATGTCGTGATCACTCCGGACGGAAAGTATGTATATACGGTACTGCGCATGGCGGATATGATCTCAGTGTGCTCACTGGATGCAAAGGGAATTCCCCATCTGGTCCAGTGTATACCGGCAGGCGGCAGCAATGCCCGCGGTATGGCGATCAGCAAGGACGGTGTCTTCCTGTATGTATGCAATACGGAAAGCGACGTGATTACCGTCTTCCGCATTCAGAAGGACGGCAGGCTGAAAAAAAGCAGGGATATCCCCCTCAGCAGACCGGCAAACATCCGGTTCCTGTAAAAAGAAAGAAGGAATGCTCACATGCGGGCATTCCTTTTCTGTTCGGCATAATCGCTCTGCAGCATTTCCTGCAGTTCCTCGACGGAGAGATCCTCCTCCGCTTCTTCCTGCGGCTCTTTTTCACGCTGCGAGCGCAGCGTATCCATGCGAACACGGGCTCTTTCCTCCTGGAACTCCATATTCTTTTCAGCACTGAGCTGACGGGAGGAATCAAGGATGACATTGAAGAGAAAATACAGGATCACTGCACCGGCACCAAGCAGGAAAATGTCCTTCAGGAGGTAATTGTATCCCCATTCCCCGAGGTATCTGAGTTCGAACAGAAGATCGTCGAAGACATCGGACAGGACGATTGCTTCGGCAATCATGCACAGTCCGGCAAGGATCCTTTTGCAATGCAGAACAAGCTGGTTCGGTTTCATGGCTTTATTATAGTACAGAACATCCCAAACCAAAAACACGTACAGGCATGATAATATGGGAATCAGAAGGATAGGTAGCCATATGAAATTCAAAAATCTGAATCTTAAATATGCAGCAGTCAACGCCGCATATCTGATGATGCTTTGCGCAACTGCCGGATATGCGTACAACTTCCTGTCCCAGATCGGATTCGCGGACGGTACGGTAGGTATCATTATCGCCGCGATCAGTATCTGCGGTGTCATCGGTCAGACCGTATCCGGGTCGCTGATCGACAAATCGGAAAAACTGGACGAGAGAACTTTTATCTCCCTGTCGATGATCGTTACCATTGTTCTTTCCGGTCTTCTGATCCTGTATAAGGGACAGTCGTTTCTGACCATTCTGCTGGTCGTCATCTGTTTCACCAGTGCCGCGATCGGCATGCCGTTCCTCAACAGCATGGCGTTCATTTATGAACAGGAAGGCCAGACAATCAACTACGGTCTTGGCAGAGGTGTCGGTTCAGCCGCCTATGCGGTAGGCTCGGCTATTCTCGGAAGGCTCTGGAGCTGGGGCGGAAAAGACATCCTGCCGATCTATATCCTGGTTCTGGCCTGTCTTGTACTCCTGAGTGTCAGAATGATGCCGGCTGTCGGCAAACAGGCTTCCGGCAGCGATGGCGGAGAACCTGTATCCCAGATTTCCTACGGTGCGTTCTTTCAGAAATACAGCCGGATCATCCTGATCGTTGTTTCCCTGATCCTGCTTTATTTCTGTCATATGCTGATCAACACCTATATGGCGAAAGTCATTGCCAACGTGATCGGTGATGAAGCGGCGGCTGTTCCCGGTGCGGTGGAAGGCATCCAGGGCACGGCTCTGTTTATCCAGGCAATGGTGGAACTGCCGACAATGTTCGGATTCGTATTCCTTCTGAAGAAATTCTCCGTCAACAGGCTGCTGATCATTTCGGCAATTGTCTACAGCATCAAGCACATCATGATCCTGCTGTGCCCGAATGTCCCGATGCTGTATGCGTCAATGGTTCTGCAGATGTTCAGTTATGCCGTCATCGTTCCGGCAGCGGTCTATTTCTCGAATGAAAATGTCGCGGCGGAAGACAGAAACAAAGGCCAGGCAGTCATGGGTGTGACAGCCACAGTCGGCGGCCTTCTGGCCAGTCTGATCGGCGGCCAGCTGTTCCAGTATATGAGCACAAGTGCCGTTCTGACGATCGGTGTCGCGGCTTCCTGCATCGGTACGGTACTGATGATCATCGGTATCCGCAACGCCGAAAAGAAAGCATAACAGACAAAGAACCGGCACGACCGGTTCTTTTTGAAGCATATGCAGACAATCGAAGAAGCATTGAACAAACTGTCCCGTTCCCGTTTCCGCTCTTCGTTTCATCTGACTGCCAAAGACCGGCAGTATGTCAGAAAAAAGGGTATGGATACAATACGAAGACATGCCGGCGATTTTGTTGCCGGAAAACTGGCACCGGCAGATCCGGAACATGACGGCAGACAGACGCCGATGAAAGGCCATCCCGTTTTCAAAGCCCAGCATGCCTGTGCCTGCTGCTGCCGGGGATGCCTGGAAAAATGGTACCGGGTGCCGCGGCATCAGGAACTGACAGAGGAACAGCAGCGGAAAATCGTCAGACTGCTGATGGCATGGATCGAAAAGGAAATGAAAGAAAACGCGTAGATTATTCTGCGCGTTTTTGGTTGTGCTCGAATTCAGATACCGTCTGGCTGGAAAGCAGATCGCGGAGCTCGTCGGGATCCATCTCTTCCACTTCCTTGGCTTTGCGGATCTCCTCTGCCATCTGCTGGTCTTCCTCCTGCCGTTTCATGTAGGAGAACTGCGCCTTGGTCAGATTGCGGGCATATTCGTAGCCTTTGTTGTCAGCCTCCTGCTGCTGATCATTGATCTTCTTGGTGAGGTCGCTGATATAGTCGAATGTCAGGTAGGTGTCGATTGCGAAGAATGCAGTCAGAAACCAGCTGATGGAATCACCCGTGGACATGGCGTCCATAAAGAAGAATGGCAGAAGCAGGATATCGGCTGTGACCATGAAGAAGGCGAAGAACTTTTTCAGTTTTGGATCCATATGGCAACCTCCTATTCAATGGCGTCCAGATGGACACGGCGGGATGACGGCAGTCTTTTCAGTGCGGCTGTCAGTTCATCCACCGTACATGTCATGTTGGTAATATCCAGGGAAATCAGCACATTCGCCTTGCTGGCAATCGGGATTGCCTGCGAAATCGTCAGGATATTCGTGTTCAGGTCCGAGAGGGCGTTGATCACCGAGGAAAGGGAACCGCTCTCGTCCTTGAGGATCATACTGATGACAGCGTGACGCTTGGCCATCGGTGCATCAGTATCAAATACATAATCCTTGTATTTGTAATAGGTGTTGCGGGAAATGCCCGCCATCTGTACAGCCTCGGTAATCGTTGCTGCCTCATGCCTTTCCAGCAGGTTTCTGGCAAGGATGACCTTGTCCAGATATTCCGGAAGGATCCTGCGGTGAACGATCAGATAATCGGAATTCATGAATTCTCCTCCACGGTGACCACGGTGCCGTTAAGGGCAGGGGATACTTCCCTGATCTGCCAGTTTCCTTCCGGCAGAAGGGAAACAGCCTTTGCGGCATCAGCGGAAAGCGGACGTCTGGAAATCAGCAGGCAGGTCGGTCCGGAACCGCTGATCACCATTGCACCGCTGCTGTCCTTTTCGACGATTTCCTTCAGCTGGCTGTATCCGGCGATCAGTTTCCTGCGGTACGGTTCATGGAAGGCGTCGCGGGCACATGTCCTGAGCAGTTCGTCGTCGCCGTTGCGCAGTGCTTCCACTGTCATGATCGCGTTGGCGGAATTTGTCCAGGCAGTCCGGCGGGTATAGGTGTCGGGCAGAACGGCTCTTGCCGCGGCAGTGGATATTTCAAAATCAGGTATCAGCAAAGTATATTTCCAGTCTTCGTCAAGATCGATGCGGCGGTTGAGAACAGCTCCGCCATGCATTTTCACAGCTCCGCAGAGTCCGCCGTAAAGAGCGGCTGCGGCATTGTCCGGATGTCCTTCCATTTCCGATGCGAGAGAAAGGATGAAATCCATGTCCAGAACCTCTTTCTGCATCATGGAAGCAGCACACAGACCGCCGATGATCAGTGCGGCACTGGAGCCAAGACCGCGGGAAACCGGAATATCGCAGTCGAATCCGACATGGATGTGCGGTGAGTCTCCGGCATATTCGCAGCCCTTGCGGTAGGCCTGCAGAAACAGATTGTCTTCATTGTTGAAGCGGTCTTCAAGACCGTAAAGGACAGTCTCTGAAGCTTTCTCGACGGTAAAGGTATTAAAGATATCGAATGCAATGCCCAGGCAGTCAAAACCAGGTCCGATATTGGCGCTGCTGGCAGGTGTTTTGATCTTAATCATGGCTCAGTTCCTCCATTTTTGCGGCAATGGCTTTCATGCCGTCTTCGATATTGATCGACCGGGTGAACCGTACCGGCAGATCATACAGACCGGACAGGTTTTCCGGAATTTCCACGCTTGTCAGATCATGCAGTTTCTGCATGGCCTGCCAGTCGTCATCTTCTTTCTCATTGCCAAGCGAGCGGTATACATCGCCGCTGAATTTATAAGGCGATGCGGTGGAAAGAACGACGCATGGTCTATGGTCGCCGCTTTCCTCCTGATAACGGTACATGGCAGAAAGTCCAACGGCAGTATGAGGATCGATCAGTATCCTGTCTTTATCATACAGGCTTCTGATCGTTTCCGCACATTCTTCTTCATCTGTCCAGTAGGCAGAAAACAGGGAAGCGATCTTTTTCTGCATGTCTTCGCTGACAGTATAGACGCCGTTTTCCTTCAGCCGGGTCATCAGATTGCTGATCAGAGTATCATCGTTTCCGCTGAGCATGAAAAGCAGACGCTCCAGATTGCTGGAAACGAGAATGTCCATGGACGGCGACATTGTGGTGTGGAAAGGTCTTTTAATATCATATGTTCCGGTCCGGATGAAATCGGTAAGAACGTGGTTTTTATTGGAAGCACAGATCAGTCTTCCGACAGGAAGACCGAGACAGCGGGCAAGATAACCGGCCAGGATGTCCCCGAAGTTGCCGGTCGGCACCGAGAAGTTGATCTCTTCACCGCAGGCAATGACGCCGCTGTTTACCAGTTCGCTGTAAGCGTGATAGTAGTAAACAATCTGCGGTACAAGCCGGCCGATATTAATGGAATTGGCACTGGAGATCGTGACGTTCCGGCAGGCTTTTTTCACCAGGGGAGAGGATACGGCTTCCTTGACCATTTTCTGGCAGTCGTCGAAATTGCCTTTGACGGCAATGACTTCGACATTATTTCCGGTGCTGGTCTGCATCTGCCGTTTCTGGATCTTCGATACACCGACTTCCGGATAGAAGACGGTTATGGCAGTATTGGCGACATCCGCGAAACCGGAAAGGGCAGCCTTGCCGGTATCACCGCTGGTCGCGGTCAGAATGGCAACGGTATCGTTCCTGTGATCCATCTGATAGGCAGCCGTCAGAAGATGCGGCAGGATGGTCAGAGCAATATCCTTGAAAGCCGAGGTCGGCCCGTGCCAGAGTTCCATCAGCCAGCCGCCGCCGAACTTTCTCAGCGGTACGATATCGTCAGCCGCAAATTTCGCGTCATAGGCCTTTTCAGCACATTGGCGGATCTGCTCTTCAGAATAATCGTCGAACAGCACGCTGATGATTTTCGCGGCCTGTTCCTTATATGAACAGTTCAGCAGTCCGGCGGGATCGACATGAATATCTTCATTCAGAAGCGGTGTATAAAGCCCGCCGTCCGGTGCCAGGCCGGCAATCACGGCCTCATGTGAACTTACAGCTGTTTTTGCATTTCTTGTACTGACATACCTGACCATAAAACATCTCCTTGTAATGTGCTCCAGAAAATGATACTATGTTCGTGTTTTAAACACAAGTGTATTTGAATCGCAAACAAAACGGAGGGGCGTTATGAAGATTGGACTGTTAGGATACGGCGTTGTCGGCAGCGGTGTCGGAAAGATCATCGACGATGGTCTGACATGGGAAGTCAGGGAACTGGAAGTTGCACGGATTCTTGTAAAAGATGAATCCGAGCTGAAGGATCCGCGCATGACCCTGAGTGCGGATGAGATTCTGAACGATCCGGAAATCGACGTGATCGTGGAATGTATGGGCGGTCTGGAACCGGCGCATACATATGTCAGGAAAGCTTTGGAAAACGGCAAGTATGTCGTGACATCCAACAAGAAAATGCTGGCTTCCTACTGCAGCGAACTGTTCGATATCGCCCGCAAGAACAATGTGACCGTTCATTATGAAGCTGCCTGCGGAGGCGGCATACCCTGGATGGCATCGCTCGACCGCACCAGAAGGGTGGACGACATCATTTCCTTCCGCGGTATCTTCAACGGCACCACCAATTATATTCTGGAACGCATGAGCAAGGAACACTCCTCCTTTGCGGACAAACTGAAGGAAGCCCAGGAACTGGGATATGCCGAGCGCGATCCTTCCGATGACATCGACGGTTACGATGTCCGCAGCAAGGTCAGCCTGTCCTGTGTCAAGGCATTCGACACGGTGCAGAATACCGAAGACATCACGACTTTCGGCATCCGCACGATCAGCGAAGCGGACCTGCAGTACTGCGAAGACCACGGCCTGGCATGCAAACTGCTGGGCAACGGCGAGTTCCATCACAGCTGCATCAGTGCCTATGTAATTCCGGTATTCCTCGGCAAAGAGGATGTGTTTGCCAATATCCCGCTCAATTTCAATGCCATCGAAAGCAATTCGCTGACACTGGGCAGGGCGATGTTCTACGGCCAGGGTGCCGGCTCGCTGCCGACTGCCCACGCTGTCGTCCAGAACATTGTCGATATCTGGAAAAACCAGGACCCGGAAATCAACGACAAATTCCCGGTCAGTATCGATAACAGCAGACATGAGGGATGTTATTACATCCGCACCGGCAAGCCGGAATTCTTCCTGGACGCTGCTGCGGAATGGATCAGCGACAATACGCTGCTGACAAAAAAGATGAGCCTGCAGAAGGTTGCCGGAATGGTGGAGCAGGCAGATGATGAAACATTGTTTATCGCGGAGGTGACGGCATGATCAAAGTTGTGAAATTCGGCGGCTCGAGCGTCGCCAACAGCACCCAGTTTCAAAAGGTGAAGAACATTGTCACCAGCGATTCCTCCCGTAAATTTGTCGTTACCAGCGCCTGCGGCAAGGAATCGCATGAAGACCATAAGATCACCGATCTGCTGTACCTGTGCGAAGCGCATGTGCGCTACGGTGTCTCATATGAAGATATCTTCAAACTGATCGAAGACAAATACTTGCGGATCAAGAACGATCTGCATCTGACGATCGACCTGGAAAAGGAATTCGCCCTGATCCGCGATCATATCAGACGCGGCATCAATACCGACTATCTGGTTTCCCGCGGCGAATACCTGACCGCACGGTGTCTGGCAGAATATCTCGACGCCTCTTTCGTCGACGCGGCTGATGTCATCTTCTTCCGTTATGACGGCGAGATCGATATGGAGCGCAGCAGTCAGAAGCTGCTGGAAAAATGCAAGGATCATGAGCGGGTCGTCATTCCTGGGTTCTACGGTGCCCTGCCCAACGGCGTGATCCGTGTCATGAGCCGCGGCGGCAGCGATATAACCGGCAGTGTCATTGCCAATATCATCGATGCTGATGTCTATGAAAACTGGACGGATGTCAGCGGCTGTATGGTCGCCGATCCCCGGATAATCAAAAATCCCCTCCGCATCCCGCGTATCACGTATAATGAACTGCGGGAAATGAGTTATATGGGTGCCAACGTCCTGCATGACGACGCTGTTTTCCCGGTCCGTTCCAAGAACATTCCGATCAATATCCGCAACACCAACGATCCGGACAACCCGGGTACGATGATCATGAATGACTGCAGCGAAATGGACCGTCTGGAACCGCCGCATTACGTGACCGGCATTACCGGCCGCAAGGACTACACCGTAGTCACTCTTGTCAAAAGCCACAGTTCCGCCGAGGTTGGATTCCTGCGCCGGCTTCTGTCGGTGTTTGAAGAGTACAGGGTGTCCATAGAAAGCGTTCCCTGTACGGTGGATACATTCTCGGTGATCGTGCAGTCTTCAGCAGTGGAACACTGCATCTATGAAATTCTCGCCCGGCTGAAGAAGGAGTTCAATCCGGACGATCTGCGCATCGAGGAACATCTTGCCCTGGTCGCCATTGTCGGCCGTGGCATGCGTTCTGTTCCCGGCATGTCCGGAAGACTTTTGTCGGAGTTTGGACGCAATTCCATCAACCTGAAAATCATCAACCAGAGTTCGGACGAACTGTCGATCGTGGTCGGCGTCGAAAACCGTGACTTTGAAAAAGCAATTCAGTGTATCTATGACAGATTCATAGCGGAGGAGAGGAAAGCAGTATGAAAATCGGAATTCTCGGCGCGACCGGTGCCGTCGGCAGACAGATGCTGGAATGCATCGAAGAAAGAAACATCGCAGCAGATGAGATCCGTCTGTTCGCAAGTGCCCGCTCGGCCGGCAAGACCTTGAAATACAAGGACACGGATCTGGTGATCCAGGAAGCAGATGAAAAAGCCTTTGAAGGTCTGGACTATGTATTAGGCGCTGTCAGCAACGCCTATTCGAAACAGTATATGCCGATGATCAAGAAGGCAGGCGCTGTCTATATCGACAACTCCAGTGCGTTCCGTCTTGACGACGATGTACCGCTTGTCGTTCCCGAGATCAACGGTGAAGACGCCCTGAAGCACAACGGCGTCATTGCCAATCCGAACTGCTCGACCATCATCACGATGATGGCGGTCGCGCCGATTGCCCGCATCTCACCGATTCAGAAAATCACGGCGACGACGTTCCAGGCGGTCAGCGGCGCTGGCATCGGCGGTTTCCATGAACTGAACGACCAGGTTCAGGCGATTCAGAAAGGCGAAGAGCCGCAGATCAAGGTCTTCCCGCAACAGATCGCCTTCAACTGCATTGCCGAAATCGGCAGCTATAACGATAACGGCTATACGACGGAAGAAATGAAAATGCAGAACGAGGGCAGAAAGATCCTGCATCTGCCGGATCTGAAAGTAACCTGCACCTGTGTCAGAGTTCCGGTATACCGCTCCCATTCCATCTCAGCTTCGGTCGTCACTGAAGAGAAGGTGACGGTTGACCAGGCGAGACAGGCCATTGCTGAAGCGGATGGCGTGAAACTGGTGGAAGACCATGTTCCTACACCGCTGGAAACCTCCAATCAGGACATCGTGTATGTCGGCCGGATCAGGGAGGATCTCTGCGAAGAGAAGGGACTTGCCCTGTGGTGCTGCGGCGACCAGATCCGCAAAGGCGCGGCTGCCAATGCTGTGCAAATTATGGAGTATTTACTTTCCCACTAATATGTTAGAATACTTTTGCGGAGGTAGATCCTTATGTTTAGAAGAACAGTATTAAGTGCTTTTGCGATTGCGGCAGGTGTCGCTGCCGGTATCCTGCTGAAAGTGCTCCAGGATAGTAAGGAAGAACGGGAAAACGACTACGACGATGATGAAGAAATCCATTTCATCCGTATCAATGACGATGATGATGAACCGGAAACAGCACCGGAAAACGAGGTCAGTCCGGAAGTAAAGGAAATCTGCGGTCTGTATCCGTACCTGAAGGCGGAATTTGTCAGTGATCTTCTGAATAAGAACAGCAGCCTCAACAGCGAGTATCCGGAGGATACGCTGATCACGCTGGCTCACAGCATCGGTTTTGATGATGAAAAGACAGCTGCCGAATTCACGGAAATCATGGAGGCTGCCGGATATCAGTGCCAGGCGGAAGGAACAGCTGTCACTGCCAGCAAGAAGCTTTTCACCGAAGACGGCGCAATCATCAGCGATATCATGAATGTCGCCAACCAGGCCGGCGCTCTCAAAGGTACCTACAAAGACTATCAGATCCAGTAAGAACGATCAGCCGGGAAATCCCGGCTTTTCTTTTTGTTGTGGCAATGACCCGGATATTGCGGTATAGTACTTTCATTGGAGACAGTTTATGAGTAAAGAAAACAGAAATGACAGTGAAATCAGAAACAATGTGATTTCCAACCTGTACAAAATCATCGGCCTTGTAATCGTGGCTGCCGGTGTCATTGTTTTCACGTTGCTTTCCCAGAACAGCCGCTCATCCACTGTTGACGGCTGCCGGGTCAATGACTACAGTCCTTTCGGTCAGGCACAGCAGGGCGTGTGGGTGGAACTGAACTCCTATGCCGAAGCATATGCCGTTTCCAATTTCGATATGGAATATCCCGGGCAGCCTCTGGCTGACTATCCGGAAGAACACTTCCGGGCATTCCGGAGAATGTTCATGGAAGTATACTATACAGATTCTTCCGGGGAAGAAGGTGTCCGTTTTACCAAGGGCTATACCTGCAACGGATCGGAAGTCTATGATCTCAAGGATATGACTTTCCGCAGCACCATGATCGAAACTGTCGGTGATATCGACGTCACCGAACGGGGAGACGGTGATACGGTTTCTGTCGCAACCTGGTATATCGGCGATTACAGCTATGGAATCATGGCTCTGGATCATCCCCTCAGCAAAGAGGCAATCGAAGCGATGATCCCGCAGCTGAAATAAAGGCGGAAGCCTTTTTTCTTTTGCCTGGCACACCGCATGATATTTGATATAATGATTTCGTTTTCCAAGGAGTAAAAATGTCAATTGTTGAAGTAAAAAATCTGACGTTCTCATATGACGGCACCAAGACGAATATCGATGATGTGTCATTCGCGGTCGAAGAAGGCACATACACGACGATCGTCGGCCATAACGGCTCCGGCAAGTCGACTGTCGCCAAACTGATGGCCGGTCTTCTGGAAAAGAAAAGCGGATCGATCATGATCGACGGTATGGAACTGAATCTCGAAAACCTTTCGAAGATCAGAAACCGGATCGGCATCGTTTTCCAGAATCCCGACAACCAGTTCATCGGTTCGACGGTCAGGGACGATATCGCTTTCGGTCTGGAGAACCACTGCGTTCCCCAGACTGAGATGGACGGAATCATCGAAGCCAATGCTGAGCGCGTGCATATGACGAAATATCTGGACCATGAACCGTCCCGTCTTTCCGGCGGCCAGAAACAGAGAGTCGCGATTGCCGGTGTTCTGGCAATGAAACCGAAGATCCTGATTTTCGACGAAGCGACCTCGATGCTGGACCCTTCCGGCAAGGACGAGATCAAACGCGTCATCAAGAATATTCATAAAGAAAGTTCCCTGACGATCATTTCCATTACCCATGATATCGACGAAGTCGCCGACAGCGACTATGTCATTGCCCTGGAAAAGGGGAAGGTCGCCATGACCGGTACGCCGCATGAAGTATTCTCCAGTGTCGAGGAAGTCAGGAAGATCCAGCTGGATGTTCCTTTCAGCCTGAAGCTGCGTGAGGAACTGGCGAAAAGAGGTGTCCATACGGAACAGCACATTACAATGGAAGGACTGGTGAAGGAATTATGCCGATCTCGTTCGAACATGTAAGCTATATCTATTCCAAGGGCACACCGTACGAATACACTGCCCTGAAGGATGTCTGTCTGGATATCGAAGAAGGAAAGATCACAGCCATCATCGGCCAGACAGGCTCGGGAAAGAGCACGCTGGTGCAGCACCTCAATGCCCTGTTATTGCCGGAGGAAGGCACTGTTCATATTCTCGACAGGGCGATCACTGCTTCGGAAAAGCCGAAACAGCTGAAATCCCTGCGCGGGGATGTCGGCCTGGTTTTCCAGTTTCCCGAATACCAGCTGTTCGAAGAGACAGTCCTCAAGGATGTGGCATTCGGTCCGAAGAACTTCGGAGCGAGCGAGGAAGAAGCGAAGAAACGGGCAATACATGCCCTGGAACTTGTCGGGCTTTCCGATAAATACTGTGAAAGAAGCCCGCTGGAACTCAGCGGCGGCCAGAAGCGCAGAGTTGCCATTGCCGGCATTCTGGCAATGGATCCCAAGGTCCTTGTCCTCGACGAGCCGACTGCCGGGCTGGACCCCAAGGGAACGGAAGCGATGATGACTCTTTTCCATGACCTGAACCGCAAGCACGGCAAGACTGTTCTGATCGTCACCCATGATATGGAACAGGTGTTCCGCTATTGCGACAATGTCGTCGTCATGGAGGACGGAAAGGTCCGTACCCATACTAACGTTGAAAGTTTCTTCCGCGATCCCGCGGCCTGCCGGGATATGAATATCCTGCCGCCGGCTCTGATCCGGATGAAGGAAATGCTGAAGGAAAACGGATTCGACATCCCGGAAGACGTACTGTCGACAGCTGCCCTGGCAGACTGTATTGCAAGGCAGGTGAAGAACCATGGCTAATATCACACTGGGAAGATATATCCCCCTGGATTCACCGATCCATAGAATGGATCCCCGGGCCAAGATCCTGGCAATGCTGCTGGTTCTGATCGCGATCTTTTTCCCGGCCGGATGGCTCGGCTATGCCATTATCTTTGTTGCAGCCTCGGCGGTGATCATTATCGCCAGACTGTCGTTCAGCTTTATCTGGCGGGCAATGAAGCCGATGCTGTTCATGCTGGTGTTCCTGTTTGTGATCAATTCGTTCCTGCTGAAAACCGGCGATCCCTTGCTCACAATCGGATCGTTCACCCTGTATTCCGATGCGGTTTTCCAGACATTGTATATTGCTGTCAGGCTGCTTCTGATGGTCATGATCACAACCTGTCTGACCGCCACGACAAAGCCGCTGGACATGACACTGGGCATCGAGGATCTGCTGAAGCCGTTTCAGAAGATCCATGTTCCTGCCCATGAGATCGCAATGCTGATCAGTATCGCCCTGCGTTTTATTCCGGATCTGATCGATGAGACGGAAAGGATCATCAAGGCTCAGGAATCAAGAGGCGTCGATCTGAAAGAGGGAAAGATCATGGAAAGGATCATGGCGATCCTGTCCCTGATCGTGCCGCTGTTCGTATCGGCATTCCAGCGGGCGGAAGATCTGGCCAATGCCATGGAGGCACGCGGCTATTCCCCGGGCGAAGAAAGAACCCGCTATAAAGTACTGAAAATGGAAGGAAGAGACTATGTACTGCTGGCCGGAGCCGCGGCTCTGCTGGCATGCATGGTGTGGCTGGCATATTTCCGATGAGAAGATTCAGATGCACTGTCAGTTATAAAGGCAGAAACTATGACGGATGGCAGTCCCAGCGCAACGGCCGCTCGGTCCAGGAAACGATCGAGGCAGCCATTGAGAGGATTGCCTGCGAAAGAACCGTCATTACCGCTGCCGGAAGAACCGATGCCGGTGTGAACGCACACGGGCAGGTTTTTCATTTTGACAGTGACAGGGATCTGAGTGCCTATAAATGGAAAGGGGCGATCAACGGCTTTCTTCCGGATGATATCCACATCATGGATATCGAGGAAACCGATGAAACGTTCCATGCCCGTTACTGTGTCAGGATGAAGCAGTATGACTACCGTATCCAGCTTCGTCATTACGATGTTCTGACCAGCGACTATGCCTGGCAGTGTCCGTATGAGCTGGATATTGACAGAATGAAGGAAGCTGCCGGTTATCTGAAGGGAACGCATGATTTCACCGCCTTCAATTCCAGCAGTTTGCAGGAATATCCCGACCAGGTCAGAACAGTCAAGGATATTGTTTTCGAACAGCAGGGCGACCTTCTGAAGATTTCCTTTATCGGCAAGGGATTTCTGCGCTATATGGTCAGAATGATGACGGCGCAGATAATCGAAGCCGGCCGCGGTAAGATCGAACCGGAAGAAATCGCAGATATGCTGGAAAGCAGAAGCCGCACCGGTATCAGACGCAATGCCGAACCGCAGGGACTGACCCTGGAAAAGATCGATTACTTTGAAATCTGCGCCCTGAATGAAGAGGGCATGATCCGTGAATATCTGGACGGGGATATCCTGCCGGAAGGATACAGCCTCGAAGAACTGGAGGAAGCCGTAAGGAAACGGGAACTGCCGCGGCTCTATGCCTTCAGCACCAGACATTCCCAGACTATTCTCGGCCGGTTTGAAGTACTGAACAGCGAAGAAGGAAGAATCTGTCTGTATGACCCGAAGAACAGCCGGAAAGCAGCAGAAAGCCTGCTGGAACAGCTGCGGAAATGGGCAGGGAAAAACGGATATCCGGATACTTTCACGATCCGTATCGAAAAGGCGGCTGATTAAACAAAAAAGGTTTGACTTACAGGTGTGATTCTAATAAAATAATTGCTGTCCAACATTTTAATAATGTAGCCCCGGAAACTACATTAGGAGGATAAAAGTAGATGCGCGACAGACTGCACACTCGGCCGTCTTGCAACAAAAGTCGCAACCGTATTAAGAGGCAAGCATAAGCCTTCTTTCACACCCCATGTTGACTGCGGTGATTATGTAATCGTCGTAAATGCCGACAAGGTCCGGATCACAGGCGACCAGGACTTCAAGAAGTTCTATTACAGCCATTCCATGTATCCGGGAGGACTGCGTACAAGAAGCACAAAGGTTATGCGCGAAAAGTACACAGTTGAATGGGTAGAGAAAGCCATCAAGGGTATGCTGCCGCACAACAAATTAGGCGATGTTCAGCGTAAGCATGTCTTCGTCTACATGGGACCTGATCACCCGCATGCAGCTCAGAAACCTGTTGAGCTGAAGGTAAAGTAAGGAAGGAGACGAGGAGATATGCCAACGAAGAAAAAGTCAGCAGTAACCTATATCGGAACTGGACGTCGTAAGCAGTCTGTAGCCCGCGTCTTCATGACTCCGGGTACAGGTACGATCACAGTTAACGGACGTACACTGGAAGAATACCTGCCTCAGGCAACACTGAGAATGGTAGTCAATTCCCCGCTCGTACTGACAGAAACAAAAGATCAGTTCGACATCAAGATCAACGTAGCAGGCGGCGGCTATACAGGCCAGGCCGGTGCTATGCGTCATGGTATCGCACGTGCTCTTCTGGAAGCCAGCGAGGATTACAGACCGGCTCTGAAGAAGGCCGGATTCCTGACACGTGATTCCCGTGAAAAGGAAAGAAAGAAGTACGGTTTGAAGGGTGCCCGTCGTGCACCGCAGTACTCCAAGCGTTAATCGCTTCAGTACTCGACTGAAAACGCATTTGAAAGATCTCATTGCCCACGCAATGGGATTTTTTCATTTCAGGGGATTCCGCATGACAGACACTATAGGACTGTTGAAGGAGGTATTTGTCATGCTGGTTTCACAGGAGAAATACGGAATCTTCGGCTATGATGCCGAAGCGGAGAGAGAAAGGAAACAGAAAAAGCAGGCGGAACGGAAGGAGAAACTGCTGTGGACAGCTGCCCTGTCATTCTTTATCCTGCTTCTGGGTGTTTTCTTTTCGGCAGCCTGGCTCCGCGTCAAAGACCGGCCGGTACTGCAGCTGAAGGAGGAAACAGTCACCCTGCGGAAAGGGGATCCGTTTGAAGCGATGCAGTATGTACAGACTGCGGAGGGAAGGGGCACACTGCATCTGCCGGAGAGGATCGACACATCCAGACCCGGACGCAAGGCGGCAGTATACCGTCTGGAATACGGCCATCGTCAGGTCATGAGAACCCTGCTGGTCAATGTCGAAGAAGAAAAGACGGATTGACCGTCTTAACTGTTGTTCTTTTCGAATTCTTTAATAAAGGAGACAAGGGCTTCGACACCGGCCACAGGCATGGCATTGTAGATGCTGGCCCGCATGCCGCCGACACTGCGGTGGCCCTTCAGGTTCATGAGGCCGTGTTCTTCGGCTTCCCTGACGAACCGGGCATCGAGGTCAGGATCGCCGCTCACAAAGGTGACATTCATCAGTGAGCGGTCTTTTTCTGCCGCTGTCGGGGTGAACAGCCGGGAACTGTCGAGACAGTCATAGAGAAGAGATGCTTTTCTCTCATTCATCTCTTTCATTTCTTCCAGACCGCCCAGCTGTTTGAGCCAGCGGAATACCTTGCCGCAGATATAGATGCTGTAGACCGGCGGGGTGTTGTACAAAGATCCGCTGTCGGCATATGTCTTGTATCGCATCATGGTCGGCGTATTGGGACAGACATCTTCCCGGATCAGGTCCTCACGGATGATGACGATCGCGAGACCTGCCGGACCGACGTTCTTCTGCACACCGCCCCACAGGAGTCCGAACTTCGAAACATCCAGCGGTTCGCTCAGGAAGCAGGAGGAAATATCCGCGACAAGCGGGATATCCCCGGTATCCGGCAGCTGGTGCCACATGGTTCCGTAGATCGTGTTGTTGAGGCAGAGATAGACATAGTCCGCATCCTCGCGGAAGGAAAGGTCCTTCACGTCAGGCAGACAGGTAAAGCCGCTTTCCTCGCCGTTTGCCGCGATTCTGACATCGCCGTACATGGCGGCTTCCTTCGCCGCCTTCTTTGACCAGAGTCCGCTGACAAGATAATCAGCCTTGCCGTTTTTCATCAGGTTCATCGGCACCATGGCGAACTGCATATGGCCGCCGCCCTGGACAAACAGGACTTTATAGTTGTCGGGAATATGCATGAGATCGCGCAGATCCTGTTCCGCTTCGTCGATGATCGACTGGAACAGAGGTGTGCGGTGGCTGATCTCCATGACTGACATTCCCGATCTTTCATAACTCATCATTTCTTCGGCCGCTTCCTTCAGCACTTCTTCGGGAAGCACTGCCGGACCGGCTGAGAAGTTGTATACTCTTTCCATAATTGTTCACCTCATTCTGCTGCTGCGACACCATAGGTCGGGCCTTGCGGACGTGCTGCCCTGGCAATCGCGGCTGCCATAGCATTGGCCGCCATGATGCCGACCGTATTGATATCAGCCGGTACCTTGCCGTTCGACATGGCATAGACTGTATCGCCGTCAAACATCGTATGGACCGGCCGGATCGCTCTTGCAAACCCGTCATGGGCCATGCCGGCAACCTTGGTAAGTGCGGTCTTGTTCAGACCGGCGTTGGTGATGATGGCCCCGATCGTCGTATTCGTCCGGAACAGGTTGACTGCCTGCATTGTTTCCACCAGGGCTTCTGAAGCGTCGATGAATCTGCCGGTTTGCGGATCGCGGACACCGGCGATCTTCTTTCCTTCCGGATCATGAATATCGCCGACAGCGTTGACAGCGACAATGGCGCCGACTTTCAGATCGCCAACCTGCAGGGCATATGTCCCAAGCCCCGCTTTCATCATATGATCGGCTCCGAGCACCTTGCCGACGGTCGCACCGCATCCGGCTCCGTAGGAACCTTCCGAAAAGATGCCCTGTTCGGCATTCAGACAGGCCTGATAGCCCAGAGCGCTGTCGGGACGCACCTTGCTGTCGACAAGGGCAAGGTCAAACAGGCAGGAAGCACAGACGATCGGAACAACACCGACATCGGTCGGGAATCCGATATTTCTTTCTTCCAGATAACGCACAACACCGTCTGCCGCACTCAAGCCGAAGGCACTGCCGCCGCTCAGCAGCACAGCATTGACACTGCTGTTGTCAGCCAGCGGATTCAGCAGCCCGGATTCCCGGGAAGCCGGTGCACCGCCGCGGATGTCAATGCCGGTCACAGCACCCGGATCCGCCAGAATAACTGTGCATCCGGTCGCACTTTCTGTATACTCAGCATTTCCGAAACGGAAACCTTCGATATCTGTAATCCTGATTTCTTTCATATGTATTACCATCCTGAACACATCAATCATATATAAAATTGTCCAAAAACAAAAGGGACAGGCGGATTTGCGACAGCAGTTGAACAATATGAAAAAAATGCTATGATTTACACGCCGAATCATTACGGTCCGGTCATACGGTGCAGCAATCCGTATGTGCTCCAAGGAGGTTTATTATGAAAAAACTGATGAAGCTGGCCTGTGCCTTTGCAATCATTGCCGGTATGACCGGATGTGGAAAAAGAGAATTCAGTGTCCGTATCGATGAAAACCTGAATGCCGTGATCACTGCCGAGAATGCTTCGAAGGATATGTTTGGAGGAGCCGGTTCCCTGACAGTTGAAGAAGGACAGAAGGTTGTTGTTGAACCGGCAATCGAAGGAAACGGAAAGATCCGTATTGTTTTTTCAGGAAGCAGCCTGTCGGAAGAATCTTCTCCTGAAGAACTTACAAATGCCGTCAATGCGGAAGATGGCGATCTGGTAATCGAAGTGACCGGTTCGGGAAAAATGGAATATGAGCTCGTTCCGGGTGATTATTTCCTGAATGCAACCGTTCTGGAACCGACAACAGGCACTGTTACAATTTCAGCAAAATAAACAATAATGGACGACAAAGTTCATGACCGGTCCACAGGACCGGTTTTTTTGTGCGAGGGTGTCATTCCCGGCATGTTTCGTACTAGAATGATAATGTGGTTGCAACAGGATCAAAAGGATCATAAAAGAAAAGGCAGGCATAATTATGAAAACAAACTGGTATAAAAATGCAGTGGTTTATCAGGTTTATCCGTTCAGTTTCATGGATTCCAATAATGACGGATGGGGAGATATCAACGGGATTATTTCCCGGCTTGACTATATCAAGGACCTCGGTGTCACAGCCATCTGGTTCTCGCCGCTGTATCAGTCACCCGATTACGATTACGGCTATGATATCAGCGACTATAAGGCAATCGATGAGAAGTTCGGGACGATGGAAGACTTCGACAGACTGCTGGAAGAATGTCATAAAAGAGACCTGAAGGTGATCATGGATATGGTGCTCAACCACACATCCATTGAACATCCCTGGTTCAGACAGGCTGTTTCTTCCAAGGACAGTCCCTACCGCGACTACTACATCATCCGCGAAGGGAAAAGAGAAGGGGACAAACTGCTGCCGCCAAGCAACTGGGAATCGACTTTTACCGGCACTGCCTGGGAAAGAATCGGTGACAGCGATGAATTCTATCTCCATCTTTTCTGTAAGGAACAGGCGGATCTGAACTGGGAAAATCCTGCGGTCAGAAAGGAAATCATCGATATACTGAATTTCTGGCTCGAGAAAGGTGTCGACGGTTACCGCTTTGACGTTTTCAACATGTTCTCCAAAGTCTATCCAATCCGGGACGATCACAGCAAGGATTCCTTCCAGGTCGGCGCTCCGTATTATGTCGACGGCCCGCGCATTCATGAATTTCTGAAAGAACTCAACGAAAAGTCCCTGTCGCTGTATGACACATATACTGTCGGCGAGTCGTTCCATCCTTCCGACGAGGACGCTCATGCCTATGTCAAAGCAGAAAACAGGGAACTGGATACGATTTTCAACTTTGCCCATCTGGATGCTGATAATATCGCCGGTAAGAAATATTTCTGGAAACCGTTCGATCTGAAGCAGTTCAAGAAAGGTCTGCTGGAGCCGCAGGTCACATATTACCGGGACGGCTGGAATACACTGGTTCTGGAAAATCACGACAATCCCCGCAGTCTCAGCAGATTCTCGATCGATGCGAAGAAATACCGCTACGAAGCGGCGACAATGCTGGCAGTCATTACCTATATGGGATTCGGTACACCGTTTATCTATATGGGACAGGAAGCGGGACTGCTGAACACGGATTTCCGGAATATGGACGAACTGAAGGATCCGGTCAGCCATTTTGTGTATGATCTGATGAGAAGCTACGGCATCCCCGGCTTCGCTGCTTTCCCGTGTATCAAATACGGCGCCAGGGACCATGCCAGAGTCCCGATGCAGTGGGATGATTCCGTCAACGGCGGTTTCAACGAAGGTCATGAACCGTGGCAGTGTGTCAATCCTGACTACCGGATTATCAATGTGAAGAAGGATCTGGAAAGCGGAAAATCGATATACAGATTCTATCAGAATCTGCTGAAGATCAAAAAGACCAACGAGACAGCGATCTATGGCGAAACCTGTGAATATGATCATGACAACCGGCGGATCGTTTCCTACAGCCGGACATGGAACCGGAAGAAACTGTTTGTGATCGGCAATTTCAGCAGTCATGAGACGACTTACCGCATGCCGGAAATGTTGAATGCCGGAGAAATCCTGATCAACAATTATGACGACATTAAGATTGACGGACTCGACATCCATCTCAAACCGTATCAGGCAGTAGTATTTGAAAAAGCCTGAGAACGGCAAAGAATGATATAAAACAAAAAAGGATTCATCAGAATCCTTTTTCTTAGTGGAGCTTACCGGATTCCAAAGCAGTTTTTCATAGTAATTCAATGCGCTTTTTAGGCCGTTTTATACCATTTTCCCGGCTGTTACATTCATATATTGTTTTATTTGACACATATTTTTTATGAGTCGGTCCCAAAAGTCGGTCCCAAACCCAAAAAGGAAGATTTATCGAAGATGGAGAGGCGGATTTGTTAACAATTTACGGATCGTGGACTTGTACTCATCCAGATCCAAAATCCTTGTTATCGTTGTAATCCCTTTCCCGGCATCTTTGCTGGAAGCATCGCAATGGTACACTTTCATGTCTTTTGCTCCTTCATCGACAATGATGTAACGGTCATGGCATTGCCGCAATGACTGCAGTAGCATCGGTCTAGCCATCTCGCTATAAAGAATCTGACTAGACATATCTGGCACAAAAAATGTGATGGTTGAACGCGGGTCGAATAATTAACCATCGTTCAACTGAAGTTACAGGCCGATTTTCATCTGCTCTATGATTTTTGCCCGCAGAGGACGGGTTAACTCATCACAGATTTCAGAGAT
>CACYXJ010000051.1 GCA_902778375.1 uncultured Erysipelotrichaceae bacterium | reverse complement strand
AGCGTTGCGGCTGTCAGACCTCGGTGGCCGAAGGGCCTCCGCAACAAAAGGCCCTTATAGGGCCAGTGGATACCACCAGTTTTACTGGTGGTTATGATAGTGGAAAATACATATGATAAAATGAAACAAAGAATGGAGAAAGATACTTATGGATAATGATGTTGTTCTGTATACGAAAAACCTGAAGAAGGTCTACAATGCAGATTCTCTGAACGCCGTTACGGCATTGCATGACATCAACATTGAAGTGCATAAGGGCGATTTTCTCGGCGTCATGGGTCCTTCCGGATCCGGCAAATCCACATTTATCAATATGATTTCGACGATGGACTATCCGACCGACGGACATGTGTACATCCAGGGAAAGAGCGTCATGAAGATGAGCGCCAACGAGATCGGCCGCTTCCGCTATGAAAACCTCGGCTTCATCTTCCAGAGTTTCAATCTGCTGGATACGCATACCATCTATGAAAACATCGCTTTGCCACTGACTCTGGCCAAGGTGGATCCGAAGACGATCGAAGACAGAGTCGTCACGATTGCCAAGCAGCTGAACATCGACATGCTGCTGAACAAGGTGCCGCTGGAATGCTCCGGCGGTCAGCGGCAGAGAACGGCAATTGCCAGGGCGCTGATCAACAATCCGGGAATTATCGTCGCCGATGAACCGACCGGTGCGCTGGACTCCGAGAATTCCGAAGAACTGATGATACTGTTTGAAAAGCTGAACCGGGAAAACGGCACGACGATTGTCATGGTTACCCATGATTCCTATGTCGCATCCTTCACCTCACGTCTGATCTTTATCCGCGACGGTGCCATCAGCACCGAAATCAGCCGGACCGGCATGGATCAGGATGAATACTTCCAGAAGATCGTAGCCATCAGTTCCGCCGGCCGCAGCAGGAGAAAACGGGCATGATCTTCAAGGAAGCGATGCGCTCTCTGCGCAACAGCCGTTCCAAGGCCATCTTCTTTGCCCTGACCTTCTATATCACGACGACGCTGCTGTTTGTATACTTCAACATGGCGGCGGCGCTGACAGGAGGCCAGCCGGAAGTCTACATCACTTCCGCCAATCAGGCAGATCTGTTTCAGCTTCTGGAGAAAGGCAATGCCGGCAACCTGATGATGGTCTTTGTCGTCGTCATGTGCTTTATCGATCTGCTTTTCTGCAATGACTTCTTTGTCAAAAACAAGGCCAAGGAACTGGCGGTGCGCATGATCTGCGGCGCCACATATATCCATATGGCCCTGTATCTTCTGATTCAGACAGTACTTCTGATGGTGATATCCATTCCCCTTGGAATCCTTACCGGATACGGTCTGATCGGACTGATGAATCATCTGCTGGCAATGCAGGGAGAAACGTTTGTCATTACCGTTTCCACCTATGCCATGGTGGAATTTATCGCAGTGCTTGTATTTGTTGTATTCTGGACGATCCTGCTGAACTGCAGCTTTGCCTATAAGAGCGGCGCCGTGCTTCTGGCCGGCGGCAACATGGGTGCCATGAAGGACAACCGGGGAGCCTATGGTATGGGATCCAAACCGGCAGTTCAGATCCTGCTGAACATCGCGGCGACAGTTGCGGCGATTCTGCCGCTGTACAACTTCTTCAACGGCTCCGGCGCTCTGGCGATCAGCATGATCATTGGCAGTGTCGGCCTGAACCATGTCATGGGTTCTCTGTTCCTGCCGCTGCTGACAAGACAGAACCGCAAGGAAGGCACAAAGAAGACCATCGGTCTGATTTCCAACGGCTTCCTGCGCCGTGACATGCAGTTCTGTAAAGTCACCGTGTTTTTGCTGATCTGTGATCTGCTGGTGGTCATGACGATGCTGTTCTCCCGCGAGTATTCCACCCTGGAATATCTGCTGGTCATCGTAACCTATGTCAGTATCGCGATTCTGCAGTCGCTGACAATCATGTTCCGTCTGGAAACCGATCTTTCCGGACGCATGCAGGATTACCACATTCTTTCCCAGGTCGGGGTTTCCGAAGATGAAAAGAAGAAGATCATGCACAGCGAGGTAACAAAGTTCTATCTGCTGATTCTGGTCATTGTGATCATCTATGCCGGAACCGCCTTCCTGTCGCTGTACAGAAGCGGACAGGCAAGCACATCGCAGATCCTGCTGCTGTCGGCAGCCGCGATTCTGCCGCTGCTTGTCACGGATATTCTGACCCGTATCTATTACGGTCAGGTCATCAAGGAACCGCTCAGAGACTGAAAAAAAGAGAACTTCACTGCCGGATCAGATCTCATCGATCAGGGCAAGAAGTTCTTTTTTTGTTTCGTAGGCATGGATATGGAAATACGGATTTCCCTTCAGCATGGCCGAGAGACTGCATACCGATGGCCGGTAGAAGATATGCACCGGCTTGTTCAGCTTTTCGGCATATGCCAGTTCATAGCCGACGCCCAGGGAAGGGGTGGTGCATTCGGCAATGACCATGTCGCACTGCCGCAGCCAGGCGGTATCCTGTTCATAGATTCTCGCATCATCCCGGAAACTTCCTTCTTTCGCGGAATGGTAGACATCCCCGACCTGTTCGGTCAGCACGGTGTCTTTCTGTTTGATATGTTCTATCACCTCGTGATAAAGGGCGGTATCGCTCTGACCGCCGCGGATCGAGCCGGCAAAATAGATTTTCATGAACTTACCTCGCAACCTATATTATAATAGGAAAAAATATACAGGAGACGGTATGGATCTGAAAGAAAAAACAATTAAAAAAGACTATGTGTATCAGGGTCTGATCCTCAACGTCCGCAAAGACGAGGCGGAAACGGCAGACGGTCAGCGGGTGCCGCGGGAAGTGGTCGAACATCCGGGCGGTGTCGGAATCGCCATGGAGGATCCGGAAGGAAGATTCTACATGGTCACACAGTACCGCTACGCCCAGGAAAAAGTCATGACGGAGTATCCTGCCGGTAAGAGGGAAGCAGGCGAGGAACCGCTTCTGACTGCACAGCGGGAAATCATCGAAGAAACAGGCTATGAAGGTGTGGATTTCTTCTATCTCGGACAGATGGCACCGACACCGGCCTACGACAGTGAGATCATTCATCTGTTCTATGCCAGACAGGGCGAATTCAAGGGCCAGCATCTGGATGCGGATGAAGACCTGAATGTATCAAAGATGACATTGGATGAAATCACTGCCAGAATTATCAGTGGAGAGATTACCGACGCCAAGACGATCGGTATGACATTCTTAGTCAGAGCATATAAGGAGGGGAAGTATGACTAAAGCACCGGTAGAAATCAGAGATTTACTGACATTCAGATTTCCGGAAAATCTGCAGTACAGCACAAAGGGAACATATCTGGCTTTCCAGGTTGCCCAGGCAAACGAAAAGAAGAACAGTTATGACCGCGATGTCTGGCTGGTAAGGGACGGCAAGGCAAAGCAGCTGACTGCGACACTGAACACATCCATCGTCGGCTGGGATGACGATACGACACTGATCGTCACAAGAAGCACACCGGACGATGAACCGGGTGTCACGAATCTTTACAAACTCGATGTCAACGGCGGTGAAGCCCAGAAGTGGATCAGCCTGCCGTTTGTCCTCAAGGGACTCAAGAAGGTCGCGAACAACGTCTATGTGGCTGCCGGCTTCATCGATGCCAACGACCCGGACGCCTACAAGGACAATGCCGAAACAAGAAAGAAGAAGCTGGAAGCCCTGAAAGCGGAAGAAGACTACCATGTCGTCGACGAAGTTCCGTACTGGTTCAACGGGGCCGGATATATAAATAAGAAGAGAACAGCTCTGTTTACTGTCAGAACCGGCAAGGAAACCACAGTAAAGAGAATTACCGCGCCGAAGTTTGACATGGGTGAAATGGTTGTGGAAGGAAAGACAGTCTATTTTAACGGCAACCTGCGCGACAACAAGCGTTCCATGTTCGACAAGCTTTATGCCTTCAATACCGAAACCGGCAAGACAGAAACTCTCTATGGCCGCAACGACCACGGTATCGGCGGACTCTTTGTCCTCAAGGGCGAACTGTATTTCCATGCAACCGACATGAAGACCTATGGTATCAACGAAACAGGCAAGATCTCGCACCTTGTCGACAAGAAGATCGTTGCCGTAAAGGATCCGGAACGCCAGCTGCACAGCGGCGGCGCAGTGGATATTTCCCTCGGCGGCGGCAGCCAGAGCAAGGTATACAACAACGCGTACTATACCCTGGCAACCAACGAAGATCATATCGAGATCTGGAAGTTCGACAGCGCGATGCGTAAGACCGTTCTGTTCGACGAGCAGGGTGCTGTCTTCTTCATGGACGCCGCCAACAAGAAGATCGCTTTTGCCAGAGCAACCGAAAGCAGCCTGATGGAAGTCTATGAAATGGATACCGACGGCAAGAATGTCGTCAGACTGACAAACCTGAACGACGCCGCTCTCAAGGACAAGTATGTCGCCAAGCCGCACCGGATCGATTACACCTCCGGCGAAGATAACCTGCACGGCTGGGTACTGCTGCCGCAGAACTTCGATACCAAGAGGAAATATCCGGCAGTCCTGGATATCCATGGCGGACCGAGAGCTGTCTATACCAATGCTTTCTTCCATGAAATGCAGGTATGGGCTTCCAAGGGCTATGTTGTATTCTTCACCAATATCCGCGGTTCCGACGGACGCGGCGACGAATTTGCCGACATCCGCGATAAATACGGTTCTGTCGACTTTGACAACCTGATGGACTTCACCGATGCCGTTCTGGCCAAGTATCCGAACATCGATCCGAAGAGAGTCTGCGAAACCGGCGGTTCCTACGGCGGCTTCATGACCAACTGGATCATCGGCCATACCGACAGATTCTGCTGTGCCGCTTCCCAGCGTTCGATCGCCAACTGGGTATCCTTCACCTTCATCAGTGACATCGGTCTTTACTTCGGACCGGATCAGTGCGGAGCCAAGGGTCTCTTCGGTGATGTCAATACGGAATTCCTGTGGAACCATTCGCCGCTGAAATATGCCGAAAACGTCAAGACACCGACTCTGTTCATCCACAGTGATGAAGACTTCCGCTGCCCGCTGCCGGAAGGCATGCAGATGATGCAGGCGCTGGCAGTCCGCGATATCGAAACCAGACTGGTCATCTTCAAGGGTGAAAACCACGAACTGAGCCGCGGCGGCAAGCCGGTCCACAGAATCAGACGTCTGGATGAGATCACCGGATGGTTTGAAAAGCACGCAAAATAATCTATGAAAAAAGAACCGATCAAAATTGAAGATATTCTGAGTTACAGGTATCCGTCCGGACTGCGCTACAGCCCGGACGGGTCGGTCCTTGTTTTTGAAGTGGCAGGCGCCAAGGAAGACAAAAGCGGTTATTACCGTGATATCTGGATGGTCAGGGACGGACAGGTGAAACAGCTGACAGCCAGTCTGAACGCATCCATACTGGACTTCGAGGACAGCAGCCATCTGCTGGTAAAAAGAAACGGAACCGACCACGAAGCCGGCACAACCGAAATCTTCCGCATCGATGTAAACGGTGGCGAAGCAATGCCGTATATCACACTGCCACTGGCACTGGCGTCAATCAGGACAGCCGGTAAGAACTGCTATGTCCTGACCGCCTCAATCGACCGGGAGGATCCCGATGCCTGGAAGGATTCTGCCGAAGTACGGAAAGAAAAACTGGCAAAGAAAAAGGAAGATGCGGATTACCAGGTGGTGGACGAGATCCCTTACTGGTTCAACAATGTCGGCTTTGTCAACGGCAGCCGCACCGCCCTGTTCCTGCTGGAAAACGGCAATCTGAAACGACTGACCGGCAAGAATACGGACGTCGGTGAATTTGTCATCGACGGCAGCACAGTCTACTACACTGCCGAAACATGGACCGGCAAGCGTTCCCTGCGGGAAGGAATCTGTTCGTATTCTCTGGAGGACGGCAAGAAGGAAACGCTGTGGGGAAGAAAGACCATGGCAATCTCGAACCTGTTTGTCATCGATCATCAGCTCTACTGCCAGGCAACCGACAAGAAAGCCTACGGCAGCAACGAAACCGGCATGATCGTCAAGGTATTGAAGAACAGTCTGGAATTCGTCAGGGATCCGGTACTGGCCCTGCACAGCACGGTCGGCTCCGATGTCACGATGGGCGGTGGCCGCCAGGTTGTGACCGACAGAAATGAACTGTATGCCCTGGTGACGGATGACGATCATACCGCCATCTGGAAGTTCAGCCGCCAGTTCAACAGAACGGTGTTGCTGGATAAAATGATTGCCATCAAGTGTCTGGATGTGAAAAAGGGAAAGATCGCACTGATCGCTTCCGATGAAAAGCATCTGTTTGAAGTATACGAACTGCAAAAGGGCACTTTGAAAAAGCTGACCGGCTTCAATGACGAAGCTCTTAAAAACAGATACATCGCCGCGCCGAAGCGGATCGATTACACCTCCGGCGAGGAAAAACTGCACGGCTGGGTATTATTACCGGAAAACTTCGACAGAAAGAAGAAGTATCCGGCGATCCTGGATATCCACGGCGGTCCGCGCGTTGTCTACGGAACAAACTTCTTCCATGAGATGCAGCTGTGGGCTTCCCGCGGTTTCGTTGTCATGTTCACCAATATCCGCGGCTCGGACGGACGCGGCGACGAATTTGCCGATATCCGCGACCGGTACGGCTATGTGGATTATGACAATCTGATGGATTTCACCGATGCGGTGCTGAAACAGGTACCTGCAGTCGATGAAAACAGGCTGTGCGTGACCGGTGGTTCCTACGGCGGCTTCATGACCAACTGGATCGTCGGCCATACGGACAGATTCTGCTGTGCCGTATCGCAGCGCTCGATTTCCAACTGGATCTCCAAGGCGCTGATTTCCGATATCGGCTATTTCCATAACGCCGACCAGCACGGAGCACCGCACATCTTCGACGGATTCGATCACCTGTGGGATCACTCACCGTTGCGGTATGTCGAAGGCTGCACGACTCCGACACTGTTTATCCACAGCGAGGAAGATTACCGCTGTCCGCTGCCGGAAGGCATGCAGATGATGCAGGCGCTGACCGTGCAGAATGTCGAGACCAGAATGGTGATCTTCAAAGGCGAAAACCACGAACTGAGCCGCAGCGGCAAACCGCAGCACCGTATCAGAAGACTGCAGGAGATGACCGACTGGTTTGAGAAGCATACCGGCCTGCGCTAACGGTTTTTAAAGAACTCTTGACAGGGTATTTGAGTGCTGACTATCATAGGTTAAGCGAGGTATTTCATATGAGTTATCGGATCGTATCAGATTCTTCTTCCAATCTGCTGGAATATAAAGGAAACCAGAACTATATTACTGTTCCCCTGAAGATCATGGTTGACGGCGTCGAGTTCGTCGATGAGAAAGGCCTGGATACCAGTGCCCTGGTCAATGCGTTCGAACACAGTACCAAGGACAGCACATCCTGCCCGAATGCCGGGGAATGGCTGGATGCCTTTGCCGGCGTTGACGAAGTATACGCGGTAACGATCAGTTCCAACCTGTCAGGAAGCTATGCCTCCTGTGTCATGGCCACCGAACAGCTGCAGGCGGAACATCCGGAAGTCAAGGTCCATGTATTCGACTCCAAGGCAACCGGCGGCAGTATGCAGCTGATCATCGAAAAAATTGAGGAATGCAAGGAAGCCGGGATGAGCTTCGAAGATACTGTCAGTACGGTGGAGGAATATTACAAACACACAAAGATTCTCTTCCTGCTGGAATCCCTCGGCAACCTGTCGAAGAACGGCCGTGTCAATCCGGCAGTCGCGAAAGTCGCGTCATTCCTGGGAATCAGATTCCTCGGCAAGGCGTCCGAAGAAGGAACGATCCAGCAGGCATCGATCGCCAGAGGCGCGAAAAAGGCATTCTCAACACTTCTGAACGAGATTCTCAAATCCGGCTATAACGGCGGCAAACTGAGACTCTCGCACTGTCTGAATCCCGATCAGGCACATAAGATCAAGGATGAACTGCTGGCAAAATTCCCGGATGCAGATATCGTCGTCGACAACTGTACCGGACTTTGCAGCTATTATGCCGAACGCGGCGGAATGATTGTCTGCTTCGAAATCGACAACTGAAACAGCACCTGAACAGCGGACTGATTAGCCCGCTGTTTTTCTTTGCGGCCGCTTTGTGTTAACATAATGAATCGTAACGGAGCAGAATATGAGCGATAGAAAAAAGCTTGCCGGATCCGCATTGGGAATCGCACTGCTGTGCGCATGTACTTCAGTATTCCCGATGGGATGCATGACAGCGAATATCACGGACAGAAATATGAATGAGGTGCATATGTACAGCGGAGAAAATGACAGACAGTTCTATGACACTGACAGCATTCTTGTTGTTGCAAATAAAAAACACGCCCTGCCGGCCGGTTATGAACCGGGAGATCTGGTCCGGCCACAGGTGGAAATGCTGAATGAGTGCTTTGTCCGCCAGATTGCTTCAGCGGCATTGGAGGAAATGTTCGCTGCGGCCGAAGCAGAAGGGATCCATCTGATTCTGGGATCAGGCTACAGAGCCGAGTCGCTGCAGCGTGAACTGTATGACAAATATACCAAACAGTACGGCCGCGAGGTTGCTGACACGATCAGTTCCCGCCCCGGATATTCCGATCATCAGACCGGACTGGCAGTCGATATTTCCGACCACGATGCCAAAACATACCTGACAGAAGAGTTTGAAAACACACCGGAAGGTCAGTGGCTTCTGCAGCATGCGCATGAATATGGATTTATACTGCGTTATCCGAGAGGAAAAGACGCGATCACCGGCTATGTATATGAACCGTGGCATTACCGCTATGTAGGAACGGATGTGGCCAACGCAATCTATAACGAAGGCAGCTGGCTGGCGATGGAAGAATACTGTGATGTAGAAGGCGGAACGTATGCCAACTAGGAAAAAAAGAAAACTGCGGCTTTGGGCGCTTCTGACTGTTGTCTTTGGCGCACTGGCGCTGATTACCCTGGCAATCAATGCTTTTGTCAAACCGGCACCGGTGCAGGAAGGAAAAGAAAAGGCTGTCGCCAATGCGGAGCTTCCGGAAAAATCAGATGTTACAGAAGAATCAGAAGAAACAGCAGATGAACCGCAGGAAGAAGAGGAGCCGGTCATTGTGGCAGATCCTTTTACAGACACGGACAGTCTGCTGCTTCTGGCAAATAAAAAGCACCCGCTTCCGGACGGATATGCCCCGTATGATCTGCGGGAACCGAATGTAGCTTCTGTCTATGACAGTGCACCAATGCGGGATGAGGCAGCGGCAGCACTGGAGGAAATGTTTGCGGCAGCGGCAGAAGACGGTGTGACGCTGCTTCTGGGATCGGGTTACCGCTCGCAGGAGTACCAGTACCAGCTCTACAGCGGCTATTGCGATCAGTACGGCTGTGAAGTCGCAGATACGATCAGTTCCCGCCCCGGCTTCTCCGATCATCAGACCGGACTGGCGGCGGACATTGCCGACCATGACCGGGCGACATATCTGACCCAGGAGATGGAAGATACACCGGAAGGCATCTGGCTGAGAAACCATGCCCACGAATACGGCTTCATCATGCGCTATCCCAAGGGCAAAGAGGAAATCACCGGCTATGCATATGAGCCATGGCATTTCCGCTATGTCGGCAGGGACTATGCCGCCGCAATCTACAATGTCGATGAATTCTGTTCCTTCGAGGAATACTTCGGAGTGGAAGGCGGAGATTATTACGAATAAAGCAGAGGATCGTGAGATCCCCTGCTTTTCTTGTCTGCCGGATTATTCTTCTTCGAACAGGCTGGCACCGTTGGTTGCGATGATGTCCTTGTACCACCAGAAGGATTTCTTGGGGTAGCGGGTGAAGGTGCCGTTGCCGTAGTCGTCGCAGTCGACATAGATGAAGCCGTAGCGCTTGCTCATCTGCTTGGTGGATTCCGATACCAGGTCGATGCAGGCCCAGGTCGTATAGCCGAGCAGTTCCACGCCGTCTTCGACGATGGCATTGTACATTTCCTTAAAGTGACCTTTGTAATAGTCGATGTGTCCCTGGTCGTCGACGGTATAGGAACCCTTGCCGTCCGGGATCAGTTCTTCTTTTTCACCAAGACCGTTTTCGACGATGAACAGCGGCTTTCTGTATCTGTCATACAGATCCACAAGCGAAACGCGCAGACCGATCGGGTCGGACTGCCAGCCCCATTCGCTGGCTTTCAGGTACGGGTTCTTGATGGCTGTGACCGTGTTGGCCGCGGTTGTCTGCAGTCCTTCTGTTTCCTTTGCCACACAGCTGGAGGAATAGTAGGAGAAGGAGATGAAATCTACCGGATATTCCTTCATGACTTTCAGGTCTTCCTCGGTCATGACAAGATTCAGGCCGTGGTTTCTGAATCTGGCAAGCAGGTAAGCCGGATATTCACCGAAGACCTGGGTGTCGCTGTAGCAGTAGGTGCTGCGCATTCTCTGCTGGGCTTCCAGGACATCTTCCGGTTTGCAGGTGTACGGATAGTAGGTCAGTTTGGTGAGCATGCAGCCGACCTTGGCTTCCGGATCCTTTTCGTGGATGTATTTGGTCGCCAGGGCGGAAGCGACAAACTGATGATGCATGGACTGGAAGATGACTTCTTCCCAGTTCTTTCCTTCGAATCTGTCCCTGATCAGACCGCCGGTCGTATACGGATGACGGATCATGGAATCGACTTCGTTGAATGTCAGCCAGTATTTGACGCGGTCGATATAGCGGTCGACGATGACTCTGGTGAAATTCATGAAGAAATCGATTGTCTTGCGGTTGTACCAGCAGTCATATTCCAGACACAGATGCAGCGGCGGTTCATAATGGGAAATCGTAACGAGCGGTTCGATATTATACTTCTTCAGTTCGTTGAATACATTGTCGTAGAACTGCAGGCCTTCCTCGTTCGGCGTGCCTTCATCACCTTTTGGGAAAATACGGCTCCAGGCAATTGACATACGGAATACTTTAAAGCCCATTTCGCCAAGCATGGCGATGTCTTCCTTGTAATGATGATAGAAGTCGGATCCGTGACGCTTGGGATAATGGACCAGATCATCCGGATTTGCCAGGGCTTCTTCGATATCCTTCATCAGTACTTCGTTCTGTTTTGCGTAGTCCTGAACATCAATATCCAGATGGCTGCGGGCAGCATCGGATACGGACCATCCTTTTCCGCCTTCGTTCCAGCCGCCTTCAAACTGGTTCGCTGCCGTGGCACCGCCCCAGAGGAAGCCTTCCGGGAAAGTTTTCTTTGTCATAATGATCTTCTCCTTTAGTATTATCTGACTCCATTGTAGATGATTTTGACAGGCCTGTGAAAACAGAAATCAAAACAAGTGTGAATTACGAAAAAAGCAGGTGTTTTAAGACCGTAGGAACAAGTATGTGTGCTACTATTAAACTAACAACAGAGGTTTAATCATGTCATATCTCAGAGAATTCAATATGGTGTCCGTGATCGTCCGCCTGCTTTTGGCTATGGCAGCCGGCGGGATTATCGGTTACGGGCGGTCCAAACGCAGAAAGACTGCGGGACTTGTCATCTATATGATGGTCAGTGTCGGCGCGGCAATGGCGCTGCTGTTGTCACTGTACCAGTTTGCAATGCTGAAGGACGGCTCGTGGGCGGAGGTCGTTGCCGAAATAGGAATGAAGTATGACGCGTCCCGTTATGCTTCCCAGGTAATCAGCGGCATCGGTTTCCTGGCCGCCGGCTCGATTATTGTCGCCGATCATCAGCAGGTGGAAGGACTGACTACTGCCACCGGTCTGTTCGCCTCGGCGTGCATGGGTATCGCTGCCGGTGCCGGCTATTACGAATGTGTCCTGATTTCGTTCATCCTGATCCGCTTTGCTCTGAATGTCATGCAGCCGCTGGAAGCATTGTATAAGCGGCGGGCCAGAAACATCGATCTGTATGTGGAATTTGACAACATCGAGGATGTCAACAAAATTACCGATGTCATCAATGAATGCAAGGCTTCGATTTATGAAATCGAAGTGGAACGGAGCGAACGCAGCGGCGAACAGAACCCTGCCGCTGTCTTCTCCCTGCGGCTTGCCAAAGAGAGAGCTTCGCACTCGGAAATCCTTGCTTCCCTGGCTGAACTGGACTGTGTGTATTCTGTTGAGGAACTGATCGCGTAAGGAGGGATGAAAAATGTTACCGGTTTTTGACTTTTTAAGAAATCTTGATCTGCTGGGAACAGTTTTCCGTCTCCTGCTGGCATTCGCCGCCGGCGCTCTGATCGGTCTGGAACGTTCCTATAAAAACAAACCTGCGGGATTCCGCACCCATATTCTTGTCAGCCTCGGCGCGGCTATCGCAGCCATGACCGGTCTTTATCTGTATCTTGTCCTGAAGGTTTCCGCCGACATGTCGCGTATTCCCGGACAGGTCATTACCGGTCTTGGCTTCATCGGCGGCGGTACGATCTATGTCACCCGCTCCAATGTTGTCAGAGGCCTGACAACGGCAGCCGGTTTATGGACAGCCGGCATTGTCGGTCTGGCAATTGGTGCCGGTTACTATGAACTCGGACTGCTTGGTCTGGGTCTGGTGCTGATCTGTCAGACGTACTTCGGAAACATCCTGGAAAAGATGACCCACTATCCGGATTTCCGCATCGCCCTGAGCTATTTTGAAAAACCGCAGCTGGAAGTTGTGATGCGCCACTGCAAGGACAAAGGCGCGGCAATCGCCAATCTGCAGATCACCGGATCCAGAAAGAAAGGCATGGCATTGTATTCGGCACTTCTGACCTTGCGTCCAGACAGTGAAATCGATGAGGATGCCCTGCTGAAGGAAATCAACGGAATGGAAGGAATCGTTTCCGCGGAATTACTCAAATAACGAAACAGATATCTGTTGTCACTGCATTCCGGCACATTGTTGCCGGAATGCTTTTTTAACCTTTCCGGCTAAAAACATGGTAAAAGTGCTAAAATGTGCAGCAGCCGTGCCTTTTGCGGCGGCAGAGGGAATGCTATAATAACCATATTATGGAAAAGGGATTATTTATTACATTTGAGGGACCGGACGGAAGCGGTAAGACAACTGTCAGTACCGCTGTATGCGAGCGTCTGGAAAAAGAAGGATACAAAGTCAGATATACACGTGAACCGGGCGGAAGCAAGATCGCGGAAGAGATCCGCAGCATCATTCTCGACCCGGCCAATACCGATATGGACGCCAGGACAGAGGCACTTCTGTATGCGGCAAGCCGCCGCCAGCATCTGGTAGACAAGGTGCTGCCGGCAATCGAAGCCGGTGTGACGATTCTGTCAGACCGTTTTGTCGACAGTTCCCTGGCATATCAGGGCTGCGGCAGACAGCTGGGAATTCAGGAAGTATTCGATATCAACCTGTTTGCGATCGAAGGCCACATGCCTTATCGGACGATTTTTCTTGATGTCGATGCTGAAGTCGGTCTGAAACGGATCCGCTCCCAGCGGGCTGTTCTCGACCGTCTGGACCAGGAGAGTCTGGAATTCCATGAAAGAGTCTATAACGGCTATAAACAGGTGATTGAAAAATACGCCGACAGGATGATCATCATCGATGCCAACCGGCCGGTGGAACAGGTCATCGAAGACGCGTATCAGGCAGTAAAGGGGCTGCTGGATGCTTAAGGACCTGCTGAAAAAACAGCAGCCGGTCGTTTATCAGGCACTTGAGAATGCCTGCCGCAACAACAGGGTTTCCAATGCCTATCTGTTCAGCGGACCTTACGGAACGATCAAACACGAAGCCGCAATACTGCTGGCAGAGAGCATTTTCTGTGAAAAAAAGGAAGGTCTTGCCTGTGAGGAGTGCAATACCTGCCGCCGCGTCAGGGAAGGAACCTACGGCGACCTGATCATTCTTGACGGTTCGAAGAAACCGGTATCCAAGGATGATGTCGACAGCATTCAGGAGCGCTTCAGCCGCACCGCCCTGGAAAACAGCGAGGGCAGGCGGGTATATATTATTGAAAACGCGGAAACCGCCAGTGCTTCAGCCCAGAATTCGATGCTGAAGTTTCTCGAGGAACCGGGCAGGGGCGTGACGGCGATCCTGACAACGGACAATGCCGCAAGACTTCTGCCGACGATCATCTCCCGCTGCACGATCCTGCCGTTTGTGCCGCAGCCTTCCGAAGTATATGAGGAGACGGCAAAGGAAGCAGGCATCGGTGCGGAAGATGCCTATCTGATCTCGCATCTGGTCAGGAAGTCCGATGAAATCGTTGACTTCTATGAAAGTGAGGAATACAAACGCGCGCTTGGCATGTTCAGACAGTATCTGAATCTCGACGGCATGCCGCGTGATGAACTGCTGGTCGACTATGACACGTCATGGCGTTTCAGCAGCGGCGACAGCGCCAAAAAATCAAACATTACCCTTCTGAACGCTTTTTCGGATCTTTTGCTGCTGTACGGGCATGATGTGATACAGCATGACGCAAAGGGGCCGAAATGGTATCATGATGCCGTAATGAACACAAAAATGAACGAACATGACGCCGCTGAGCTGATCATGATCGTTTCGGAACAGAAAGACAAGATCAACCGGTTCAATGACCTGAACCTCTTGATGGCTGAAACGTTCCGCAGATTGGAGGATCTTAACCATGAGCGAAACATATAACAACATGGAAAAAGCACCTGAAGAACAGGTTGAATATCCGTATTCCGTCCCTGTCCGTTTCAAGGACGCGGCCAAGCCGTACTCCTTCGGAACGTTTGACAAGGATATCAAAAAGGGACAGTGGGTCGTCGTCGAGACTGCCCAGGGTCTGGAAATGGGAGAAGCGGAAGCGGATGCTGTGGAAATCAGCAAATACAACCTGCGGATGCCGCAGAAACCGATCATCCGGGTCGCGACATCCTATGACCTGCGCTGTTACGAGGAAAACAGCACCTATGAAGACGAGGCGTTCGATATCTGCAACGAAGAGATCACAGCCCTCGGTCTGGATATGAACCTGCTGAACGCCCAGTATACGCTGGACCGTTCCAAGGTACTGTTCATCTATCTGGCCGACCAGCGCGTCGACTTCCGCGAACTGCTGAAGAAACTCGGCGCCAGACTGCACTGCCGGATCGAACTGCGGCAGATCGGCGAAAGAGACAAAGCCAAGATGGTCGGCGGTATCGGCATGTGCGGCATGGAATGCTGCTGCCGCAGATTCAAGAACAGATTCGACATCATCTCCATCAACATGGCGAAGAACCAGCTGCTGGCACTGAATACCGAAAAGCTTTCTGGTATGTGCGGCAAACTGATGTGCTGCCTGAAGTATGAGGATGAAGACTATAAGGAACTGACAGCCGGCCTGCCCAAGATGGGTTCGCAGGTGGAATACGAAGGCAACATCTACCGTATTACCAACATGAATGTCATGAACGAGGAAGCCAAACTCGAAAACCATGAACAGGTGATTTTCATCACCCTGCAGGATCTGAGAGACAAGGCAATTCCCCGCAAGGGTGTCGTCATGCAGAGACGCAACGACGGCGAAAAGAAGGAAGTCATTCACCGCAATGTCGTACGGACTGCTGAGAAACCGGCACCGAAGGTATCCATGGAACTGCCGGCAATGAATGTCAAAACCGAACGCCGGGAAAATACCCGCGGGAACAACAATAACAACCAGAACAATCAGAATAAGCCGGATCTGGGCCCTAAAAAGCCCTTCCTCATTTCCTACGCGATTGCGCTGGCTGTGATGCTTCTGCTCAACAGCGTCATTTTCCCGGCCATTATGGACCAGAAGATTCA
>CACYXJ010000050.1 GCA_902778375.1 uncultured Erysipelotrichaceae bacterium | reverse complement strand
ACCGTTCGTCGTTGAAAACGATGCCAAGGCGGCAGCTCTTGCCGAACTGTGGAAGGGCTCCATGAAGGGCTATGACAGCGGCAGCGTCATTACCCTGGGAACCGGTATCGGCGGCTCTGTCATCATCGGCGGCAAGCTGATCCGCGGCAATACCTTCGCAGCCGGTGAATTCTCCGGCATCAGTTCCGACTGGGCGAACAAATATACCCGCAGCAATACCTGGGCCGGTGTCGCATCGACCAACGGTCTGCTGGAAGACTATGCCACATTGACCGGCCGCAAGGTCAGTGATATCAACGGCCGCGAATTCTTCGAACTGGCCAATGCCGGCGATGCCGATGCCCTGGCTGCCCTGGAGCAGTTCTGCGACAGCGTGGCATGCGGCATCATGTCGCTGCAGCTGATCCTCGACCTGCAGAGATATTCCATCGGCGGCGGCATTTCCAAGCAGCCGATCCTGCTGGAAACGATCAACCGCAAGCTCGACGAACTGTTCGAGGAAAACGCGGGAAAGACACCGGCATCCCGTCCGGAAGTCGTCGCCTGTGCATTCGGCAACGATGCCAATATGATCGGTGCCCTGTATCATTATCTTTACGAACTGAAAGGGAACTGATTCGAAGGCCTCTGAGCGGGCCTTTTTCTAAGGGAATTATAAAGGAGACAAACTATGAAAATCACTCTGGCGGAACCGCTGAACATTACCGGAACGGTCTGCAACAAACTGGCAGAACCACTGCTCGAGGCAGGACATGAATTCACTGCCTTCGATACACTGTGGAAGGATGAAGACGAACTGGTTTCCCGGATCGGCGACAGCGACATTGCCATCATTGCCAATCATCCGTTTCCGGCATCGGTCATTGAAAGATGTCCGAACCTGAAAATGATCGATGTTGCCTTTACCGGTATCGACCATGTCGGCACAGATGCCTGCCGGGAAAGAAACATCACTGTCTGCAACGCGGCCGGCTATTCGACACAGAGTGTCGCTGAACTGGTCATTGCCATGGCTGTCATCGGTCTGCGCAATCTCGGAAAGGCCAATGAGACGATCAGACACGGCGGAACCAGTGCCGGTCTTGGCGGCCGGGAAATTGCCGGAAGGACGGTTGGTGTGATCGGTCTTGGTGCGATCGGCATGGCAGTTGCCAGACTGTTCACCGCTTTCGGTGCGAAGGTCATCGCCTTCAACCGCTCGGAAAGAGACGAGGCGAAGGCACTCGGTGTCGTTTACAAGTCACTGGATGAAGTGCTTCAGGAAAGCGATATTGTCACCCTGCATCTGCCAAACAACAGCGAGACAAGGGGAATGATCTCGAAGGAAAAGATCGCCCTGATGAAGAACACGGCCGTGTTCATCAACTGCGCCAGAGGTCCGATCGTTGACAACAAGGCACTGGCAGCCGCGCTCAACAATGAAGAACTCGGCTTTGCCTGCCTCGATGTCTTTGACATGGAACCGCCGCTGCCGGCGGATTATCCGCTTCTGTATGCGAAGAACACCTTCCTGACACCGCACCAGGGATTCATCTCGGAGGAAGCAATGGTAAGAAGAGCGGCAATCGTCTTCGACACTGCCATTGAATTCACCCAGGGAAGCCCGGTCAATGTCTGCAAACTCTGATACGGAGAACTGATGAAACGTATTCTGTCCATCCTGTGCGTTCTGCTGCTGTGCATCGGCTGTTCAGGAAAAAAAGTGCATATGATCACCTATGACGATCCCGGCATGCGTCTGATTAAAGGTCCCATGGAAGCCACCTATGGCAGCAGGGTCAGCCTGCGGGTCAGCGGTGAAGCGGATACCGGCGAAAGCTACCGCTGCATCATAGACGGCAGGGAAACGCATCCGGCGGAAACAAACGGCTGGGAGGATGTCTATATTTTCATGATGCCCGACCGTGACATTACGATCGTGATCGAACCCTATGCCAGACACTACAGCGACAGCAGTTCCGCTGACAGACCGGCTTCCGGCACTCCGGTGCAGGAGAAAAGAACGGCACTGGCCGATTACTTTGACAAAACGGTCGGAACACCGGAGGAACAGCCGTACTTTGAAATGGTCTTCTATGAGGAGGACAGCGAGCATGTGCGTCTGGAAGTATACGAGAACGGCGGCATGGAAGATGAGAAAATGACAGCCTATCTGGTTCCGTACCAGGCCTACAGCGAAGTTCTCGCGGCTGCGGCAAAGTACGATATGACGTCATGGAACAGCAGTAAAGACGGCAACAGTATTGTGGGAAGAATGATCGTCTTCAGATGGTCGGATGCCGAAGACGGAAGTTTAACCAGAGTCACATCCGAATACATGCCGGAAAACGGAATGGAGGCATTCGATGACGTGAGGGCCATCATGGCGGAATATGCCGACAGTCAGTACCGGATCGAAGAATAGACAGAACAGAATTCAACTGAAAGGAAGGCGCATTCCTGCGCCTTTTCCTGTGCTTCAGAGCGTTCTCATTTATCTGCGAAACTGTATAATGAAGACAGAGGTTACTGTTATGACGAAGAAAATCTATCATGGTGTTCTTACTGCGGCAGCACTGTTTTTCAGTGCCTGTTCCGCACCTGCCGCAAGAATTGTTCCCCGGCCGGAAATCAATACAAAAACAGATGTTCTCGACAGCACTGAGGAAAGATTGAATGAAGCGAAACTGACCTTTACCACGTCGGTTCTTGAATATGGAGCTAAGGAAACCGATCCTTTAAAACTGGTCAGGTGCGACAATAAAGATGTTACAATCACAACAGACAGTCATCTTGATCTCTCAGTGACAGGCGATCAGGAAGTCGTATATGTTCTGCATCTGAGCGATGCCGAACGTACTGAGAAAAAGACATTTACCGTCAAGGATACCAGGGCACCGGAAATCAAGCTGAACGACCAGTCAAAGACTCTGGATTACGGCGCGGAATATGATCCCTACGGCAATATCGCTTCCGTCAGGGATCCCGTTGACGGCGACCTGAAAAAGGCGGAAGGCGAAGATGATACAAACGGGTATTACCGGATCGAAGGAAGTGTGAATCCACAGCAGCCCGGCACCTATGAACTCAAGGTCATCGCTGTCGACAGAAACGGAAATGAAAAGACTGATACCTTCAAGGTTACGGTCTGTGAAGCACCAATCGAGGAAGCAGCCGCGGAACCTGCTGTTCCGCTCCATGACTATATCGCAAACATTAATACCAAAAAATTTCATTACCCTGATTGCCCCAGTGTCAATAATATGAAGGAGTATAACAAGAAACCTTATTACGATGTGACAAGAGATGATATGATTGCGTGGGGCTACGTTCCATGCCAAAAATGCAATCCGTAAAAGAAAAGAGAAGAATATGTGCGGAAGATATGTGATCACGGAAGAAATGTATGAGGAATATGCCAGGATCGTGCGCGATTTCGATCCTTTGCTGTATGCTCTGCCGCAGGAGATCGTTCCTTCCAGACCCGCACCGGTAATCCGGTGTGAAGGGGAAGACCTGATCGGACGGAACATGACCTTCGGTTTTTCCGGCTATGAAAAAGGGAAGATGATGTTCAATGCCAGAAGCGAGACTGCTTCGGAGAAGATCACATTCAAGGATTCCCTGCTGAAGAGAAGATGCGTCATGCCGGCGGCTTCCTTCTTTGAATGGAATCCGGAAAAGCAGAAGGCGGAATTCTTCCTGCCGGAAAAACAGATCATGTATCTGGCCGGGTTCTACCGGACGGAGGAAGACGGAAATCACTTTGTCATCCTGACCCGGGATGCCAATTCTTCCGTAAGGCCTGTACATGAGCGGATGCCGCTGATCCTGAAACCGGAGGACATCCGGCCGTGGATCAGTGACGGTGCCCTGACACAGCAATATCTCGGTCTCTTTGGACCGGAACTGAAATATCAGATCGACAACGAACAGATCTCGCTGTTCTGACAACAAAGGAAAGGACAAACCATGGAAAATAAATTCAACATGAAGAACCTGATCCTTGTGGCTGTTGCCGCATTGATCGGTTTTGTCTGTTTCAATGCCGGAAGATCAATGGCCGGCGATGAAGCGCTGAAACAGCAGGAGAAGCTGCAGGCTCTCAACCGTGAAAGCCTGGAACTGCTGAACGTCACGGAAGGGAAGACGATCTATGTCATCGGCCACCGCAGCCCCGACTCCGACACAGTGTGTTCAGCAATCGTCTTTGCCAGGTTCCTGAACCAGCTGGGCTATCCGGCGGAACCCAGGATCACGATGCCGGTCAACAATGAGACGGCCTATATCCTCGAACAGGCGGGAGCAGAGACTCCGGAAATCCTGCTGGACGCTTCCGGCGAAGATATCTTCCTGGTCGACCACAGTGAATATGCCCAGGCGGCGGAAGGCATGATCGACGCCCATATCGTCGGTGTCATTGACCATCACGGTATCGGCAGTGTCAATGTCGGCAACCAGGTTGCCTACGAGGCAAGACCGATCGGCTCGACAGCGACTCTCATCTGGCTGATGTATCAGAACTGCGGTCTGCCGATCGATCAGCAGACAGCTTATATTCTGCTTGGTGCCGTCCTTTCCGATACTTACAATCTGACGATCACCTCCACGACAGAAGTCGACAGGCAGGCAATCCCGGCGCTGGCTGAACTTGCCGGTGTCAGCGATACCGAAGCACTGTACAAGACCCTGCATGAGAAGAGCATCTCCTATGACGGCATGACGCCGCAGGAAATCCTCTTCAGCGATTACAAGGAATATGAATCCGGCGGCACGAAGTACGCGATCGGTATCGTCAATGCCCTCGATGATGAAAATGCCAAGAAAATGGCGGAAATCATGAAGGAAGCACTGCCGGCGGGATTCGAGACAAAGGATGCCGACCTGATGTATGCCGATATCATGATCCGCGAGAACGGTCAGAAGATCGACTACATCGTCCCGGCCAACCAGATTTCAGCGGACACGCTGATTGCCGCATTCCCCGACTATGACGAATTCGACGGCACGTCCTATATCTACCGCAAGGGACTGGGCCGCAAGAGCGTGTTCGTTCCGGGAATGACAGAATACCTCAACACCCATCCGCATGAATAAAATCAGTGAAACTGCATAAAGAAAAGATGGTTGCCCTGACAACCATCTTTTCAGTTTTTCTGAGATATCAGAAGGGGAAATGAATCATTCGAATTCCGCTGATACCTTGGTGAGCAGTTCGCGGATCGGCAGATGCTGCGGGCACACGCCTTCGCACATGCCGCAGCTGAGGCAGTCGGAAGCCTTGCCGTGATTGCTGACGGCTCTTTCGTAGTAATGATTCACGTTCCAGTCTCTCTTGACCTGGGCGGAATTGTAGCTGGCAAACAGGTCGGGAATGCGGATGTCCATCGGGCATGTGTTTTCCTCGATGCAGTAGCGGCATGCTGTGCAGGGAATCATGTTCTTCGAATTGAATACTTCGGTTACTTTGCGGACCGCTTCCATTTCCTTGTCGTTCAGCGGCTCGAAGTTTTCCATGAAGGAAACATTGTCCTGCATCTGCTCAAGAGAGCTCATGCCGGAAAGAACGACGCGGATGTTTTTGAATCCGGCGGCGAAACGGATGGCATAGCTGGCATTGGAGCCGCCGTTCAGTTCATCGAAGTACTTCTGGGCATCTTCGGGAAGATTGACCAGGCTGCCGCCCTTGACCGGTTCCATGACCAGTACCGGTTTGTCGTGCTTTTCGCATACCTCATATACTCTGCGGGATTCGACGGATGCGCTGTCATAATCCAGATAGTTGAACTGGATCTGGACGATTTCGATATCCGGATATTCTGTCAGGATTCTGTCGAGGACATCTGCCTTGTCATGGAAGGAAATGCCGACGTGTCTGACCTTGCCTTCCTTTTTCAGTTCGAATGCTGTCTCATAAGCTTTGCACTTCCTGAATTTTTCATAAACGTCGCTGTTCTGGGCGTGCATGAGATAGAAATCGAAATAGTCCACGCCGCAGGCTTCCAGCTGGCTTTCGAGCAGGGGACGGATGTCTTCCTGGCTGTTGAAATAGGTGCCTGTCAGTTTGTCGGTCAGGATATACCTGCTGCGGTCATACCGCGAGCTCAGGCATTCTTTCACTGCGATTTCGCTTTTGCCGCTGATGTAGCCGTGGGCAGTGTCGAAATAGTTGAAGCCGTGGTCGATGAAGTAATCAACCATTTTCTTTGTTTCGTCATAGTCGACTTCCTCACCGTTCATGGGAAGACGCATCATGCCGAAACCGAAATTCTTTCTGATCTGTTCAAATTGTTCCATACACTACTCTCCTTATACCTATATTTTAAAGTACTTTGCGATGTTAAATCTATCAGTAATTCTGTATTTCAGATACAATAAAACTAACAGATAAAGGAGAAATATAATTTATGCCATTCCGTAAAGATTTTCTGTGGGGCGGCGCGACAGCTGCCAACCAGTACGAAGGCGGTTATCTTGAAGGCGGCAGAGGCCTTGCGACTTCCGACGCGATCCGCGGCGGCGACAAGGACCATCCGCGCAAATACACCGTCAAGACAAAAGAGGGCGAGATCCTCGAACTGCCCCGTGAAGCATCCCTGCCGGAAGGAGCCACAGGCTATATCATTCCGGACATCTACTATCCGAGCCATCAGGCTGTAGACTTCTATCATCACTACAAGGAAGATATCGCCCTGTTTGCTGAAATGGGCATGAATTCCTTCCGTTTCTCAATGTCCTGGTCTCGTGTCATTCCCGACGGTGTTGAAAAGGTCAATGAAGAAGGTCTGGCATTCTATGACGCAGTTGTCGACGAATGTCTGAAATACGGTATCGAACCGATCGTCACGATCGCCCACTTCGATGTGCCGATGTATCTGGCCGACAATCTTGACGGCTGGCACAGCCGCAAGCTGATCGACTATTTCGTCCACTTCTCGGAGGTTCTGTTCACTCATTTCAAGGGCCGTGTCAGATACTGGATGACCTTCAATGAAATCAACATCCTGAGATCCTGGATGCAGCTGGGTATTCATTCCGTCGAACCGCAGGTACGTTACCAGGCTGATCATCATCTGTTTGTCGCCAGCGCCAAGGCAGTGCTGCTGGGTCATGAGATCGATCCTGAGAACAAGATCGGCATGATGGTCGCCTATGCGCCGACCTATCCGCTGACATGCAAGCCGGATGATGTCATGGCATCCATCGAAGCGATGCGGGCACGCAACTTCTATATCGACGTCCAGGTCAAGGGCTTCTATCCGCCATATCAGCTGAAGTGGTTCGAGAGAAACGACGTCACGATCGAAATGGAAGAAGGAGACCTTGAAGTCATCAGGAAGGGCGTTGTCGACTATATCGGTTTCTCCTACTACATGTCCAACACGGCATCGGCTGATCCGGATGCCGAGACGACCGGCGGCAACCAGCTGATCGGCGGCAAGAACCCGTATCTGGAAGCTTCCAGATGGGGCTGGCAGATCGACCCGATGGGACTGAGAGTTTCGCTGAACCAGATGTATGAGAGATATCATATCCCGCTGATGATCGTCGAGAACGGTCTCGGTGCCCTGGATGTCGTTGAGGAAGACGGCAGTATCCATGACGATTACCGCATCAACTACATGCGTGACCATATCAAGGCCATGAAGGACGCTGTGGAACTGGACGGCGTCGACCTCTGGGGCTATCAGCCATGGGGCCATATCGACCTCGTATCTGCCGGCACAGGCGAAATGAGAAAGCGCTACGGCTTCATCTTCGTTGACCGCTATGACGACGGAACCGGCGACTTCTCACGTAAGAAGAAGGATTCCTTCTACTACATGCAGAAGGTATACAAATCCAACGGCGAGGATCTGGACTGAATAACACTTGTATCTTTTGTCACAGGTGCTATGATGTAATGCTCTCAAGGAGGTAAACAGCATGGAAAAGAAAGAACTTGAAACAGTTGAACTGGCAAAAATAGCGGGCGGATTCCCGGATGGAGAAATGCCTGCCGGCAAGTTATTGTGCATCCGCTGCGGTGCCGGGGAAGATGAACTGGAACTCATCGATGAAGGAACAGTCAATCTCGACGGTTACGCAATTGAATCGCTGGTACCGGACAAAACATTACGCGCTTATAAATGCAAGGTCTGCGGCATGCGCTTTGTTGTCTACGGACCGTTCTGGCAGAAATTCTGAATCTGCAGATAGGTATTGACCGCTGGTCAAAAAGTGATAGAATGAATTTGACCACGGAGGTAGAATACTATGGCATTTGAATTTGACAACGAAACAGTACGTACATATCCTCTGGATAAAGAAGTATCCACACAGGCAGTAGCCTATGCTCTGGCAGAGTATCTGGATCTGGAAAAGAACATGATCACCCAGACGGTCAGAAACCGCAACGGCTATCTGATCCAGTGCAAGGGCGACGCGTCCGCTGAATGGACCAGGTATCTGGGAATGGATGCTGCAGTTTCCGTCAGACTGACACAGCAGGACGACAGTCTTGTTGTCGGAATCGGTTTTGAAAGATGGATCGAAAAACTCGGCATTGCCGCTGTAGGCGCCGTCTTCTTCCAGCCGCTGCTGCTGACAACAGGCATCGGTGCTCTGCGTCAGATCACGCTGCCGAACGATATCTTCACATTCATCGAGCATTTCCTCTATCCGGACGGAAACGTCCCGCAGCCGGAACGCAGTGCCCCGGCAGCTGAAGAGGAAGAAGAGACATGCCCGGTATGCGGAGCCAAGGTTCGCAACGGTGCGCTGTTCTGCACAAACTGCGGCGCCAACCTGGAAGAAAGCAAAGTCGAAAAGACATGCCCGGTATGCGGCGAAGTCCTGCAGGGCGATGAAGTCTTCTGCCCGAAGTGCGGACATCATCTCGAACAGTAACAATACTTGAAGAGATCATGCCCGCGCATGATATCTTTTCCTGAAAGAAACAGGAATCATATTATTGGAGGTAATCATAATGAGCGATTTATTCGACAAGATCAAAGAAGAAGGCGAAAAACTCTACAACAGCGTCGTGACGGAAGAAAACAAGGAAAAGGCTGAAAAGCTGTTCAATTCCGTTAAGGAAGAAGGCGAAAAGCTTTACAACAAGGTCGCGACCGAAGAAAACATGGAAAAGGTCGGCAACTTCTTCAACTCTGTCAAGGAAGAGGGCGAAAAGATCTTCAATGCCGTCAAGGATCAGGGCGAGAAGATCTACAATGAAAATGTCAGTGAGGAAGACAGGGAAAAAGTCAGCGCTTACTACAATGCTGTCAAAGAAGAAGGCGAGAAGCTGTACAACAGTGTCGTGACTGAGGAAAACAAGGAAAAGGCAGCTGACCTGTTCAATTCCGTCAAGGATGGCATCGAGGATACTTTCAAGAAGGAAGAAGCCCCGCAGGAAGAGAAACCTGAAGACGAAGAAAGCGGCGAATAAAAGCTTTCCGGACACAATAAGTTTTATCTGAAGGCAGACTGGTATATACCGGTCTGCTTTTTTGTATGATTTATGACAGTTCATGCCAGGTGGACAGATGTATTGAATGCAATTAAAATGAAGAAAATCCGCACTGCGGCAATCAGAAGGAACTGTATATGGATCAGCTGGAACAATTTACAAACGAACTGCACGAATGGACCCTGAACGGCAAGGAACCTGTCTCAGCATCGATCGGGCTGCGCTATCTGCTCGACAAGCAGGAAGCGCGGCTGAAAGCGCTCGGCATTCAAAGGGAAGAGGAGTTCATTCATGTCAAGGATGAGCTCAAAGGCAGCATCCCCCGGGAAGGAAACGGCTTTACTTCAAAGATCATTTACCGTGAGGCAAGACAGAATGTCACATACCGCCAGAACGGCAAAGAGATCAAAAAGATCAGCCGTCCCGTCGACCTGTATGTATCATTTGTCGACAAGGAAGGGACTGAACCTGGAACCTGCACCTGTCCCAACTGCGGCCACACAATGCCGGCAATTGAGGCAAGAGACGGATGTCCGTACTGCGGGACACATTTTGAAATTGATGAAGTATATCCCTGTGCCGGTTATTACTATACGGTGTCCAGTATCGTCGAACGGGGCACCCTGATGGATAACCTCAAACGGGAAATGATCATTGCCGGCGTGATCGCGGGTATTACAGTCGCGGTAATGGCTGTTATCAGCTGGAATGATCTGGAAATGATATTCAGGATCCTTGGGGCCGTGCTGCTCGGGGCTTTCTACGGTCTTGTGTTCGCCTTCATCTGGTACATGATCCGGAGTCTGATCCTGATGGGGAAAGCGTTCTATGAAGCAGGCAGAGCGATGCCGATGCTGAAATCACTCAACAGCCGGAAGAAGATGACTAAATTCATGCAGTCCTGCGAACCCTCTTTCTCCTTTGAGGCATTTGAAGGAAAGATCCTTTCCCTGATCCGCTCAATCGCCTTCGAAGACGACAGGGATTCCCTGAGCATCTGGGAAGGCAGCCGCGATCTGTCTGAACTTGACCAGGCCGCCGATATGCAGTACAGAGGCGCTCTGTACATCCGCAGACATGAAAAAGAAGGCGATATCCTCAGAGTGCAGGGAACCGCCTTCATGACAAATACCTATGTGTCCGGCAGGAAGGTCAAAGAAAGGGACGAACAGTTCAATTTCACGGCGGAAAAGAAGATCGATCCGGAATTCCATCCGGAGTTTACCTTCCTGAAAGTAACATGTGACGGATGCAACGGCAGCTTCGACGCCATGCATCAGAGATGCTGTCCGTACTGCGGCCGGGAATATGAACCGAAGAAGAAGGACTGGATCCTGACAGATCTGAAGCGTAAATAGAATTCATCATTGGAAAGCACGGAAAAAGGCATCTTCGGATGCCTTTACTGCTGTTCTTCCTCATTGATGTTCATATGCATGATGTTCCGGTATTTCGAACCGACAGTCCGTTCCAGTTCGAACGGTTCGCCTTCGACCAGGAAATATTCTCCTTCCCGATGGGAACAGACGAAAGGTCTTTCTGTCGCAACTGTTTCGACCTTCAGGTCTTAGAGTTCAAAGGTATCATCCGTATGTATTCTCCTACAGTTCGCGGAACTGTTTCTTGATCGAGCGGTACAGTTTCTCCGCTTCCTGAACATTGTCGTCATTCTCTTCGCCGTAGCGTACCGGCAGCCACAGGTCCCTGAGTCTGGATGCATCATCGGAATGCAGCAGGGAATCGGTCTTTGCGGCAATGCGGTCGGAAGCCTCGCTCTTGTTTTCGATGAGCTGCCATTCGTCTGCCAGCTTCAGATATTTGCGGTAGAGATTGCGGATGCGCGAGGATGGATTCAGGGAGTGGCGGGACCGGGGATTCTGACGGGTGCTTTCCTTCGTGAAGGAGAGTCCTGATTCTTCTCTTGTCTGTCGTTTGCGCATTCGCCTGATGATCATCCAGGCAATCAGCACAACGATCAGGACAGCCAGGACACGGACCAGGACCATCAGCCAAGTCGTATCGCCGCCCTGGGTGTAGATGAATTCATAATGCTCGTTATATGAACCGATTTCCTCAAATATGCCCTCAAAGGGATTTTCCGCCTGCGAGGCACCGGCAGAGAATCCGGCAAACAGGTCATAGACAGCCTTCAGCAGCCAGGTAAATCCTTTCAGCAGCCAGAGGACCGGTGTCAGCAGAAGGTTGCGGTAGATAAAGGTAATGACCGTATTCAGCATATCGGCAAACGTGTCCGACAGCATCAGCAGGATGACAGCAGCCATGCCGAGGGAAATGCCGGAGGAATACAGCAGATACTGTCTGTCTTCCAGCACGGCCGGATTCTTCAGCATTCGCAGCATGAAGGTGGACAGAGCCAGCCAGGAAAGGAAGCAGGGCAGTGTCAGCGAGAAGAAAGCAGAAGCATTCTCCAGCGAAGAGAAAAGGGCAACGACGCCATACAGTGCCAGTCCCAGCAGCAGCTCGGTGCGGCTCTGGTCATAGGTCATGGTACGGATACGGGCATGGATCCTGGCGGCAGTATAGATGACAGGCAGGACCTTGCTGAGGATGCCGGCATCCGAAAATACCGGCAGAAACAGACACAGCCACAGCAATAACGGCAGATAACGCAGGTTTTCATGCTTTTCGTCACAAAGTGACGAAATGGAAATGACCAGAAAAACCAGCAAAGATACCAGCAGCGAAGGGACAATGCCGGCCATCAGCCAGGAAAGTCCCAGGGTACAGAAGTACAGAAGCAGATGACGGAGGGTCAGAAGCTGTTCATTCAGTTTCATGATGCCTCCTTTCCTGTCTGTTCCGATGCGTCTATGACAAAGATCTTTGTGTTCAGTCTCTGTTCATAGCGGCGGATCAGAGCGGATGTGTTTTCCGGATGCGGGGTGATATAGATATAGGAGCGGATTTCGTCCATATGGCCGAAGGTCCTGGCCAGCAGTTTCTCGCTGGACAGGGATGTAGTATAGACAGCCCGTCCCAGGCTTTCCAGTACGGAATCGCGGTGGACCCGTCCCAGACCGTCGGGGATTGCCGTGCGGCCTTTGGTGCGGGGATTCATTTCGGCGTTGGTATAGAAACTGTAGATGATTCGCTTTTTCTCGAGATATTCGATGATGCTGCGGGCAAGGCTGCAGCAGGCTTCGATTTCTTCCGCGTTTCCGCCGCTGATATCGACGATGACGCCAGCTTTCTGTTCGGCTGTATAGTCGTACTGTTTGACCATCAGGGAGTTGCGTCTCAGCGTTTCGGTCCAGGATATGTCTTTCTGCGGTTCAGCGCCGCTGTATTCGCGGAAGCCGGCAGTCAGGATCGGATCGGGCATGATGAAGCGGCGGACCGACATCTCGCCGAGATATCCGCCGAAGGCAGGTTCGATGGCATCCAGCGGCAGGGTGCGGGGATAAACGACCAGCTCCTCGTCGACCATGAAGGCTTCGTTCTTTTCCTTCAGTCCCAGCAGGTCGCCGCAGCGGATCCTCGTCTTGCCGAGCAGATAGCGGCCGCGTCTGTCCATGGTGGCGGTAAAGGTGCGTTTTGCCTTCTGGTGCGGCAGCAGGTACAGCGACTGGACCAGCACCCTTGTGTCCTGGTCATATTCCTGGTTGAGGACAGCTTTGGCATGGTCCTTGCCGAAGACGGTCATGACTTTTGGGACATATTCATAGAGACGGATGAACAGCATCGGCATCCATTTGTCGTTTTCCAGGACGGTATCGACCCGGAATTCCTCATCCGGCATGACACAGGTCTTTTCCGGCCGGATGGAATACGAAAAGCCCCGGAAGCAGTCATGCAGGCTTTTTCTTTCGAGGTAATATAAGACAGCAATGATCAGTATGAGGATCAGGATCCTCATAGTGCCTCCAGCGGCACTTTGACAGTTTCAAGCAGAGTGTTGACGCGGGCGATACTGTTGTCCATGGACATGGCGGAACCGCCGATCCTGTGGGCAAGCACCGGCACGGCAAGATCCCTGACATCTTCGGGAATGACATAATCCCTGCCGGCCAGCGCCGCGTGGGCCTGGCTTGCGGCATAAAGGGCAATGCCGCCGCGGGTGGAAATGCCGATTGAGGAGGAATCCTGACGGGAGGCAGTGATGATGTCCATCATATAGTTTGCGACAGCGTCGCTGACCCTGACTTCCCGGACTTCCTTTTTCAGCAGAGCGACCTCATCTTTTGTCAGCACCGGCTGCAGCTGTTCAACGATCTCAGCCACCGGTTTTCTGGCGATGACATTCTTTTCCTCTTCATAGGACATGTATCCCATTCGCAGACGCATGAAGAAGCGGTCGATCTGGGCTTCCGGCAGGGCGAAGGTGCCGTAGCTTTCCAGCGGGTTCTCAGTTGCCATGACCATGAACGGTTCCTTCATCGGCCGGCTGACGCCGTCGATCGACACCTGCCGTTCCTCCATCGCTTCCAGCATGGCAGCCTGGGTGCGCGGGGTGGCGCGGTTGATCTCGTCGGCGAGAATGATCTCGGTAAACAGGGGACCGGGACGGAATTCGAATTCCTGGGTCTTCATGTTGTAGAAATTGATGCCGGTCAGATCAGACGGTAGAAGATCCGGTGTGAACTGGATGCGGCGGAAATCGCCGCCGACCGAGCGGGCAAAGCTTCTTAACAGCATCGTCTTGCCGGTGCCCGGCACGTCTTCCAGCAGGATATGGCCGGAACACAGGAAACATTCCAGGACATGCAGGATGACATCATCCTTGCCAAGGATCACCTTGCCGCAGTTCGCAAGTATCTTTTCGCGGGTTTCGCGGAATAAAGCAGTATTCATATAATATCTCCGTTCATTGCATTATTATAACGTATCTTTACTGCTGTGATGATGCCCGCGGAATGTTTTTTGGCTGTCAAGGAAAAAACCTTGACACTGTATTTCTTTTCTCCTATAATCAGTCATGTTGCAGGAGGTAAAAAATCATGGCAGTTAAATTACGTTTAAAGAGAATGGGTGCCAAGAAGGCCCCGAGATACCGTATCGTCGCAGCTGACTCCCGTTCCCCGAGAGACGGACGCGATATCGAAACGATCGGTTGGATCAACCCGACAACGGAACCGGAAACAGTATTCGTTGATGCCGACAAGGCTCTCGACTGGCTGAGAAAAGGCGCTCAGCCGTCTGATACTGTTCGCAATATCCTTTCCAAGCAGGGTGTCCTCAAGACTTTCCACGACGAGAAGGCAGCCGCCAAAAAGAAGGCTTAAGTTCCATGGCAGAACTGGATAAGGTTCTTCTTGATCTCGTCAGACCGATGGTGGAAAACCCGGAAAGTCTGGATGTCAGAACCATGCCGAGCCTGAATGAAAGGGAAATCGTTCTCCATGTCTATGCGACAAACGAGGACATTGCCCGTCTCATCGGCAGAAAAGGCAGCATGGCATCCGCACTGCGCCAGGTAATGTCGGTCGCTTCCCATGCGGAAGACAAGAAAGTTACGATCAAATTCGAACAGATGTAGGATGCCGCAGAGCATCCTTTTCTTAAACGGAGGCAGTTTATGGCATATATCAGGATCGGCCGGATCGTGAATACCCATGGCATCAAGGGGGAAGTCAGGATCCAGAGCGAATCGGATTTCGATGAGATCCGCTATCAGAAAGGCAACACCGTCTATCTTCATACCGCAGATGGCTATCTGCCTTTTGAAGTTGCCTCATTCCGCTTTCATAAGAACTTCGTGCTTGTCAGTTTCAGGGATCATGCCGATATCAACCTTGTCGAGCAGTACAAGGGCTGCGGCGTCTATATCGATGAAAAGGACCGGCAGAAACTGCCGGAAGGCGAATACTACCGCGACCAGCTGGAAGGCCTGAAGGCATTCGACGAAGAAGGCGGTGAACTGGGAGAGGTCATTGCCGTGGAAGAGACACTGGGAGCACAGAACAACCTGCGGATCCGCCTGACGGATGGCAGGGAGGTACTGGTGCCCAATATTCCCGCTTTCATCAGAAATGTCGATCTGGAAAACGGAACGGTCACGGTCCACCGCATGGAGGGACTTCTGTGAAGATCACGATCCTGACACTGTTTCCGGAAATGCTGGAACCGATGCTGAAGACTTCCGTCATCGGCCGGGCCCTGGAAAAGGGGACTGCCGAAGTGGAACTGGTGCAGATCCGCGACTTTGCGAAGAACAAGCACAGACACGTGGATGACACGCCGTTCGGCGGCGGCAAGGGTATGGTCATGATGTGCCAGCCGGTGCTCGACGCCCTCAGCAGCGTGAGAACAGAGAATTCCCATGTCATCATGATGAGTCCGGCCGGTGTTCGCTTCGATCAGAAGAAGGCGCATGAATATGCCGAGAAGGATCATCTGATCATTCTCTGCGGCCATTATGAGGGCATGGATTACCGCATCAATTCCCATGTCGACGAACTGGTGTCGATCGGCGACTATGTCCTGACCGGTGGTGAACTGGCTTCGATGGTCATCTCCGACGCTGTCATCCGGCTGCAGAAGGGGAGTCTTGCGGAAGGAAGCACGGAAGAGGAATCTCATGAAAACGGTCTGCTGGAATACCCGCAGTACACCCAGCCGGCGAATTATGAAGGTGACGAAGTGCCGGCCGTCCTGCTGTCCGGCAACCATGCGAAGATCCGTGAATGGCGCATCCTGCAGTCATTGAAACTGACGGAAAAAATGCGGCCGGACCTTTATGAAAAGCATGAATTCAGCGAAGAGGAGAAGAAGATCCTGACGAAAGCAGCGAAAGAGACGGAATGAAATCCGTCTTTTTTTGTTGCTGAGGTTGTATTTCAAAAGTATGAATA
>CACYXJ010000049.1 GCA_902778375.1 uncultured Erysipelotrichaceae bacterium | reverse complement strand
GATCGTTACCTATACCCTGGTATCGCAGGACTACATCGACAATGCCTTCCATCCGGCCGGCGAGGCGATTGCCCTGGCAATGCCGATGAGCGATGCCCGCAAATACATCCGCAGTTCCCTGATCAACTCCGTTCTCGAATGCGTCCAGTACAACGAAGCGCATCAGAACAGCGACAACACCTTCTTCGAGATTTCCAAGGTTTACGGCGAAGGTGTTGAAGAAGAACGTCTGGCTATTGTCCTTGACGGCAGGCTGCAGGAAGATCCTCTCCACAAGGTGGAAGAGAAGGGTGACTTCTATGCCATGAAGGGCCTGATCATGAACTTTCTGGGACGTCTCGGCTTCAACGAAAACCGCATCCAGGTCACCGGGAATACCATCGATACCGACAAGTTCCATCCGTACAGAAGCGCGGCTGTTTCTCTCGACAAGAAACTGATCGGCGTCTTCGGCGAAGTGCATCCGGCTTACGCGGCTAAATTCGATCTGAAGAGAGTCGTCTATGCCGAACTGTTCCTCGATACCGTTTTCGCGGCGAAAGCGGCCCGTCTGCGTTTTGAGTCGATCGACCGCTTCCCGGCTGTCGAACGTGACCTCGCTCTTGTCGTCAAGAGAGAAGTCACGGCTGCCCAGCTGCTGGCCGCTGTCAAGCGGGCAAGCTCCAAGCTGATCCGCAGCACTGCGATCTTCGACGTCTACGAAGGCGAACATATCGAAAAGGGCAAGAAGAGCGTTGCCCTGCGCATCACCTATCAGGCGCCCGACCACACTCTGAAGGAAGAGGAAATCGCACCGGTCCATGCCCGCATCCTCGCACTCCTGAAGGAAAAACTGGATGCCGAACTGAGAGGCTGAACAGCACCGGATCAATACAGGCGGACCTTGTGTTACAAGGTCTGCCTTTTTCATTCTTTCCGGAGGATATGGATATCCCGGTACATCAGACAGCCGGAAATGATATCATTTAACCGGAGGAATGATTTATGGTGATTCCGGACTGGGTATTCCTGACTCTCAGTATTGTCATTATCATCGCTCTGCTGTTCTGCATGGCTTTCGGCTGGCGGCAGGGCGGAAAGCATATGCTGGCAGATATTATCGTTACGGTGCTGCAGATCGCTGCTACTGTATTTGCCACGTATTTCCTGACGACCCGCTACAGTCTGTTCAACGAACAGAATTTCTATGAATACATGGAAGGACTGCGAAACTCATCGTCCATGCCGCAGCCTTATTCACTTGCGGAAGTGAATCAGTTCCGTTTTTACAGGTCGGGAATCATCTGGTTCGTTGCCGCGCTGGTGGGTGTCGGACTGATCTTCGGGATCATCAGGCATTTTTGCCGTAAACTTCGCAAAAGCAGCGGAAAGAAGCACATCAGCAAATCTGATCAGGTGCTAGGCGAGATCCTCGGCGGCGTTCTCTTTCTGTTCTGGATCACCCTGTTTACCCCGATATTGATTTCAACGGAAAAAACAGGAGTGTTTGTCAACGGGTCCGATCTCGTCAACAGAACGGTGCTGAAGTATCCTGTCAGCTATGCGGCAAAACCGCTGACAAAACTGATTCTGGGTGACAATCCGGCTGCCAGGGTGTTTGACGACGGCCTGGAAGCGATCACCCAGGGTGTTGAAGGCTTTGCCGGCTGGATCGAAGAACACTGCGATGACGTGACGGAAGTCGCTGATCTGACGTGGTTATTCACCGCCGAGGCACAGTCGAAGAACAACCAGTGAACCGGTTCTTTACAGGGATAACAAAAGCATGCGGTGAAAGAGGGTGAACTGCCTGAGTCACCGCTTTTCTTATGACTTGCCGGATCTGTCTGCCGGAGGAAACGATCTTTCCGGATCCCTGAATCTGCAAAGAAACAAAAAGATTTAGCAGACCCCTTGACGGAGTGCTAATGCCGGCATACAATATTTCATGGTTAGCAAAAAGGCACAGCGAGTGCTAAAGGAGGCTTAGATGTTAAGACCGTTACATGATTATGTAGTACTTGAAAAGATCAAGGAAGAAGAAAAGACCCAGAGCGGCATCATTCTGACCGAAAAGCCGAAGGATCAGCCCAGCAAGGGTCTGGTCATTGCTGTCGGCCCGGGCAAGACGGAAGACGGCAAACTGGTTCCGACCGGACTGGAAGCAGGCCAGAAAGTCATTTATAAGAAATATTCCGGAACCGAAGTCACGGAAGACAAGAAGGATTATCTGCTGATCAAGGCAGAAGATATTCTCGCAGTCATTGAGTAAACAGGAGGCAGAAAACTATGGCAAAGGAAATCAGATATGCAAAGGACGCCAGACAGAAGATGCTCGACGGCGTCAATGTCCTGGCGGACGCAGTCAAGGTAACACTTGGTCCGAAGGGCAGAAATGTCGTTCTGGAAAAGACATACGGATCACCGGTCATCACCAATGACGGTGTCACCATCGCCAAGGAGATTGAACTGGAAGACAAGTTCGAGAACATGGGTGCGAAACTGGTATACGAAGCAGCCAACAACACCAACGAAACAGCCGGCGACGGCACGACAACAGCGACGATCCTGACCCAGACCATGATCACAAGCGGTCTCAAGGCAGTCGACAAGGGTGCCAACCCGGTTCTCATGAGAGAAGGAATCGAAAAGGCCGCGGCCGCAGCTGCCGACGCGCTGCTGAAGCAGTCCCACCAGGTCACGACCAATGACGATGTCAGAAACATCGCGACCATTTCCTCCGGTTCCGAGGAAATCGGAAAGATCATTGCCGAGGCAATGGAAAAGGTCGGCAACGACGGTGTCATCAATGTCGATGAATCCCGTTCCTTCGAAACGACCCTGGAAATGACCGAAGGCATGCAGTATGACAAGGGTTATGTTTCCCCGTACATGGTCTCCGACCGTGACAAGATGGAAGTCTCCCTCGACAGCCCGTTCATCATGGTGACCGATCAGAAGGTCAACACGATCCAGGACATCCTGCCGGTTCTCGAAGAAGTCGTCAAGGCCAACAAGCCGCTGCTGATCATTGCCGACGACTATGACAACGAAGTCATGAGCACCCTGATCATCAACAAGCTCAGAGGCACATTCAACGTCGTCGCCACCAAGGCTCCGGGCTTCGGTGACAATTCCAAGAACCAGCTCGGCGACATCGCTGCCATGACCGGTGCGAGATTCTTCGCCAAGGATCTCAACGCCAACCTGGCCGACATGACAGTTGCCGACCTCGGTGCTGCCAAGAAGGTCGTCGTCTCCAAGGACAAGACAACGATCATCGATGGCGAAGGCGATCCGGCTGAAGTCGCCGCCAGAGTCAGCGAGATCAAGGCCGCGATCGAGAACACGACTTCTGATTATGACAAGAAGAAGCTGCAGGAAAGACTCGGCAAGCTGACAAACGGTGTCGCCCTGATCAAGGTCGGTGCGACAACCGAAACCGAACTGAAAGACAAGAAGCTGCGTATCGAAGACGCCCTCAACGCCACCAAGGCGGCAGTCGAGGAAGGTGTCGTATGCGGCGGCGGACTGGCCATGATCCAGGCCTATGACGCCATCAAGGACGAAGTCAAGTCCGATATCGTCGATGTCCAGAGAGGCATCAACGTCGTTCTCGAAGCCCTCAAGCAGCCGATCATGCAGATCGCTGAAAACGCCGGCTTCGACGGCAACGAGATCCTCGAAAAGCAGCTGACGGAAAAAGAGAACACCGGCTTCAATGCCAAGACCGGCGAATGGGTCGACATGTTCGAAGCAGGCATCATCGATCCGACCAAGGTTACAAGAAGCGCGCTGCTCAATGCCGCAAGCATCTCCGGTCTGTTCATCACGACCGAAGCCGCCGTGGCAGAGATCCCGCAGCCGGAACCGGCCGCGCCGGCAATGCCGCAGTATTGATATCATCATTGAAAAAGAGACTGCAGAAGTGAAATTCTGCAGTCTTTTACGTGTTATGATAACCGCAGGAAGCAGATGATGGGGAAGATGGGTAAAATCGCAGCCGCAATGACAGCGTGCATTCTGACCGGATGCACGGACATACCCCGTCCCGGGGATATCATGGACGGCGACGGCATGATCCGGGATTTCTTTTCCTATGATCTCAAGGGCACCTGGCACGAGATCTGGCCGGGCAGCAGTGAGACGCTGACATTTGAAAAAGACAGTGTCCTGCTGCAGAAAGATGACGGCAGCGAAAGCACTCTTGCCTATACGCTTGAAGACGGAAGCGAACTGCGGGAAAGCGACCATATGATTTATCTCGACCTTTCCGGTTATGAATACAGTGAACTGGTCTATCAGGATCATCAGACCGAACAGGGAGTGAAGGGCTATCTCTTCGCCGTCGAGGCAATTACCGGTGATGAGGATCCGTATCAGACGGTGAAGATCTTCCAGCATGAGGATGACAGAAACCGGTATACGGCAGACGATCTGCCGCGGCTGCAGAAGTAATACAAAAAACAGCACCCGGATCAGGGAGGGAAAATTCGAATGAACGTATATGACTGGGATGACACGATCTACCGCGGTGATTCAACCTTCGGATTCGTGAAATATCTGTATGTGAAGAAACCGAAAACGCTGCTCTCCATTCCCCGCACGGCGGTTTGCGGGCTGCTTTTCGTGCTGAAAATCATGCCCAAACTGACCTTCAAGCAGAACCTGTATCACATGTTCGTCTTTGTCGATGACATGGAAAAGACCGTTGAAGAGTACACATCGTCCCATCTCGGCCATGTCAAGCAATGGTATAAGGACCATCAGCAGGAGGACGACCTTGTCATTTCCGCTTCGCCGGAATTCCTGATCCGCTCCTTCTGCGAAAAGGTGAATATCAGAACCTGCATGGCTTCCAAAGTCGATATGCATACCGGCAGATACGAAGGCGAAAACTGCCATGGCGAAGAAAAGGTCAGAAGATTCCGGGAAATCTTTCCGGACGGGAAGATCGGGGAATTCTATTCCGACTCCTATTCCGACACACCGCTGGCGAGACTGGCGGAAAAAGCCTTTCTCGTCAAAGGTGACAGACTGCTGCCGTGGGAGAAATTCTGAAAAGAGCCGGCCGCTTCCAAAGCGGCTGTTTTTTTAATACAATTACAGGCGATGAAACGTACGGTACTGGGTATCCTCGCACACGTGGATGCCGGCAAGACAACCTGTATCGAAAGCATGCTGTATCTTTCTGGAGCGATCCGGAAGATGGGCCGGGTGGACCATAAGGACGCATTCCTGGACTATGATGAGCAGGAGCGTGACCACGGTATCACCATCTATGCCAAGGAAGCCCATTTCTTCTATGAGGACACAGAGGTTTTCGTCATTGACACGCCCGGCCACGTCGACTTTTCAGCGGAGATGGAACGCACCCTGCAGGCACTGGATCTGGCAGTGATCCTGATCAACGGCCAGGACGGTGTGCAGGCGCATACCGAAACGATCTGGAACTGTCTGCAGACATACAATGTTCCGGCTGTCATTTTCGTCAACAAGATGGATATTTCCTTCCGCAGCCGGGAGGAACTGCTTGCCGATCTCAAAAAGCACTGTTCATCATCCTGCATTCTCTGGAATGAGGACAGGGAAGAGGAACTCGCCATGGTTTCGGAAGAGATGATGAACCGGTACCTGGAAGAAGGAACCATTCCCGGTGCCATGGTCCGTCAGGCTGTGGCGGAAAGAAAATGCTTTCCGGTCCTGTTCGGTTCGGCACTGAAGCAGACGGGAATCAGGGAACTGCTGGACTGCGTGGCGGAAGTATGTCCGGAAAAACACTTCCCGGATGAATTCGGTGCCCGGGTATACAAGATCTCCCGCGACAGTCAGGGCAGCCGGCTCTGTCATGTCCGCATCACCGGCGGCGTGCTCAAAGCCAGGCAGAAACTGAACGACGAAGACAAGGTGGATCAGATCCGCATCTACAACGGTCAGGATTACACGATGGTCCAGGAAGCGGAAGCAGGCATGATCTGCGTGCTGAAAGGACCGCTGAAACCGGAAGCCGGCGACGGCCTTGGCTTTGAAAAGGATGCCCGCAAGCCGCTGCTGAATGCCTATATGGATTACCAGCTGACACTGCCGAAGGGCGTCGATGTCCTGGCGCTTTCGGAAGTGATGCAGCAGCTGGCCAGCGAGGATCCCCAGCTGGAGATCGTCAGCGACCCGGAGGCGCATGTCATCCGGCTGAGCATCATGGGTGAAATGCAGAAGGATGTCGTGCAGAAGAAGATCTATGAAGCCAGCGGCATCCGTGTCGGCTTTGCCGAAGGCCGGGTGCTGTTTGCCGAAACGGTCGCGGAAAGCATGGAAGGGGCGGGACACTTCGAACCGCTGCGCCATTATGCCGAGGTCCATGTCCGGCTTGATCCATTGCCCAGAGGCGAAGGAATCGTAGTCGCGGATGAATGTCCCAACGACATGCTGTCGGCAAACTGGCGCCGTTCGATTCTGTCAGTTTTAAGAGAAACAAGACACCGCGGCGTTCTCACTGGTTCGCCTCTGACCGATGTCCGCATCAGTCTGACTGCCGGCCGCGGCCATCTCAAGCATACCGAAGGCGGCGACTTCCGCGAAGCCGCCAGAAGGGCTGTGCGCCAGGCTTTGAAAAAAGCGGAATGTATCGTACTGGAACCGTATTATGACTTTACCCTGAAGGTATCTTTGGATGTATTGAGCAGGGCCCTTTACGACCTTGAAACAAGATCCGCCGATGTCGAGGTGGAGGATCTCGGCGAAGGGATGATGATGATCAGGGGCAGGGGACCGGTACGCAAGCTGATGAACTATCAGGCGGAGGTTTCCGCCTATACCCGCGGCAAGGGCATCTTTGCCTGCAGCACCAGCGGCTATGAACCGTGCCGCGACCAGGAAGAAGTCATTCTGGAAAGAGGATACGACAGCGAAACGGACAGAAGGAATCCGACCGGTTCCGTCTTCTGTGCCCACGGCTCCGGTTTCTATGTGCCATGGGATGAAGCGGACCGCTACATGCATGTGATCCTCAGCCGTCAGGAAAACGACAGTGCCTACGAACACCGCCGCTATCATGTCGGTGAGGATGAGATGAAAGCCCTGATCCAGTCGTCCTCCTCGAACAACCGCAATCCTGCCAAACAGCGAAAGCCGAAGAAGAAGGAAGACGAGGAACTAAAGAATGTCAAAGCCAGACCGAGCCTGCCGCCGTATATGATCGTCGACGGCTACAATATGATCTTCGAATGGGATGATCTCAAGGAACTGGCAAAGCAGGATCTCTACGATGCCCGGGAAAAACTCGTCACCAGACTGATGAATTACCAGGCTTATGCGAATGTCCCGATGTCGATCGTCTTCGACGGCTGGCGGGTCAGGGACAATTACGGCACGGTGCAGAAAATGGGCAATGTCGAAATCGTCTATACCAGAACCGATGAAACCGCCGACCAGCGGATCGAGAAGATGGCCTACGACATGCATGACAGCTGGACTCTGACGGTCGTCACTTCCGACAGCCTGATCCAGAATGCCGTTTTCGCCCAGGGGGCACTGCGCATGTCCTCGCGCGAACTGCGCTCGCGGATCGAATCCCTCAATGCCATGCTTGGATGAACATTCCCCAGGATCAGTGAAAAACGTCCCGGAAAGAGACTTTACAAGTCATCATTCCGGGCCGGAAATGGTATATAATGTCTATGTAAACAACGGAGGAAAATTACATCATGGATAAGTTTTTAGTCGAAGTATCTGCCCGTCATATTCACCTCAACCGTGAAGACATGGATCTTCTGTTCGGTGCCGGTTCCGAACTGCACCCGATGAAGGAACTCTCCCAGCCGGGACAGTATGCTTCGGAAGAAAAAGTCACTCTGGTCGGCCCGAAGGGCAAGTCCAGCGTGCGTGTTCTCGGACCGCTGCGCAACGAGACCCAGGTCGAACTCTCGCTGACCGATGCAAGAAGCCTCGGCGTCAAGGCCATGATCCGCGAATCCGGCGATCTGGAAGGTACGACAGGCGATCTGACACTGGTCGGTCCGGCCGGTGAAAAGGCAATCACCAGCGGCGTCATCGCTGCCAAGCGCCATGTCCACATGACACCGGCAGACGCGGAAAGATTCGGTGTTGAAAACGGCGAGATCGTCAATGTCAAAATTGACACTGACGGACGTTCTGTTGTCTTCGGCGACACTGTCATCCGTGTCAGCGACAAGTATTCCCTGGCTATGCACATCGACACCGACGAAGCCAACGCTGCTGCCATTTCCGGCACCGCGGAAGGAACCATCATCAAGCTGTAAATAGAAACCAGGCTGCCTGCGGGCAGCTTTTCTTCTGCGAAACAAAAGGTGTTTCTCCATATAAGGGAAACACCTTTGTCATTATTTCAGATCAAATTCCTGCCGCAGCGCGTCGTACCGTTTCTGTTCCTTTTCCTTGACGGCTTTGGACGGATCATAGAAGCAGTGATGGATCACGTCGGCATCCTTGAGCACTTCGTCATACGGTCCGTCGATGACATGCTTGTCGTCATGATGGTAAATCATCGAACAGATGAGTTCGTCTTCTGCTGCTGTTGTCTGGTTCAGTTCGGCAAGATACGTCTTCGCCAGTCCGGCACCGCGGTGGGCGTGGTCTTCATAGGAGCCGGACATGTAGGCTGCCATATCATGCAGCATTGCCGCCATTGCCGGCAGTTCCGGATCGAGACCGCGTTTTTCCGCGATCATCACCGCCGCGAGCGAGACACCGCTGAGATGAGCGATGGCCGAGGCTTTCTTTTCTTCGCTGTCCATCTTCTGCAGCTCGCGCCGGACGATGGCTCTGAGTTCCTTCAGTCTGCTCATGCGTTCTCCTTCTGGTCATAGTTCTGATAGACGACGGTGGTATGGGGCGGTACGGAGTTCAGGATCCAGACGTTACCGCCGATGATGGAATGATCGCCGATGACGGTCGTTCCGCCCAGGATCGTGGCGTTGGCATAGACGATGACATGGTCGCCGAGGTCGGGATGGCGCTTGCCGCCCTTGACCGGCAGGCCGTTTTCATCGAGATCGAAGCTCTTGGCGCCGATCGTGACACCCTGGTAAAGCTTGACATGGTGGCCGAGAACCGCCGTTTCACCGATGACGATACCGGTGCCGTGGTCGATGCAGAAGTATTCGCCGATGGTGGCACCGGGGTTGATGTCGATACCTGTCTTCTCATGGGCGTATTCGGTCATGATGCGGGGAATGTAGGGGACCTTGAGGTCGTACAGTTCATGGGCGATACGGTAGATGGAAATGGCATAGAAGCCGGGATAGCAGAGAATGACTTCCGCTTTCGACTTGGCTGCCGGGTCGCCGTCGTAGATCGCCTGGATATCGGTGCAGATCAGATGCATGACCTTCGGCAGACGGGAAAGGAATTCCTCCGTCAGTTCTTCGGCACAGGCGGGATCGAGTCCGTCAAGGTCGCGGGACAGGGCGATCTCATAGGTCAGATCGCCGATCAGGGTAGCCATGGCCGTTTCCTGGGTATAGTCCTGGAAGCGGTAGAAATCCGGCAGGAGCACCAGCTGGATACGCTTGATGATGCTCAGGATCCGTTTTCTGTCCGGTTTCGGCTTGGCGGCGCAGATACCGTGATCGCGCTCAGCTTCGATTTCCTTCAGCAGTTCGTTATTGTATACTCTCATATCTGATCATTCTCCAAACAGTTTCGTGGAAAGGTAGCGGTCGCCCGAATCGGGCAGGATGACGACGATATTTTTGCCTTTGTTTTCTTCCTTCATCGCTGTCTGCACTGCCGCATGCAGGGCAGCACCGGCAGAAATGCCGACCAGGACTCCCTGCAGCTTTCCGAACTCGCCGCCGCATACATATGCCTGACTGTCGGTGACACGGATGATTTCATCAATCACGGAAGTGTCGAGCACCGACGGAATGAATCCGGCACCGATGCCCTGCAGACCGTGCGGACCTGCTTTCCCACCGGAAAGAACAGCGGAGGTATCCGGTTCCACGGCGATGATCCTGACAGCAGGATTCTTTTCCTTCAGATATCTGCCGGTGCCGCTGAGTGTTCCGCCGGTACCGGCACCTGCTACCAGGATATCGACTTTCCCGTCCAGGTCTTCGCAGATCTCCGGACCGGTCGTCAGATAATGGGCTTTCGGATTGGAAGGATTGTCGAACTGGGCGGGAATGAAGGAATGAGGGATTTCCGCAGCCAGTTCCTCAGCTCTGGCAATCGCACCCTTCATGCCCAGGCTTCCTTCGGAAAGGACGATCTCGGCACCGTAGGCGGCGATCATCTTCCGTCTTTCGACGGACATCGTATCCGGCATGACAATGATGACACGGTAGCCGCGGGCGGCCCCGACAGCAGCCAGACCGATACCGGTATTGCCGGAAGTCGGCTCGATGATGACGGAATCCTTCTGCAGTCTGCCGTCTTCTTCGGCATCGAGGATCATCTGCCTTGCGACACGGTCCTTGATCGAGCCGGTGGCATTGAGAAATTCCATTTTGCCGTACAGTCTGGCGGCCAGACCGTATTTCTCTTCGACTGCCTTCAGCCTGAGCAGGGGAGTGCCCCCGATCATCTGTTCCATGGAAGTGTAGATCATAATCTGATATCTCCTTTTTGTTTATTGAAGCGGGATGAAAAAAACCGGACGGTACCGGTCGTGTTCAGATGCTGGAATTCGCGAAGGAAAATGATCCTGTTACTGAACAGTGCCGGCTCAGATAATAATGGTGCGGCAACACGCATTGTGAAGGTCGGTTACAGACATTCCGGTTTTCCTTTGAGTTAACTTTACCACTTTGAACGTGCCGGTCAAGCGATATGTTCCGTCGCGGAGCACAGCCTTTTGCGTTAATATATAAAAGAAAATATAATGTTTTTAAGAACGAGGTTGCGTATATGGAAACCATGCAGTCAATTCTGGAAAAAGATAAAGAAAAATTCCTGCAGATGCTCAGCAGCGAGGACAATGCCGAACGGGCGGCGGAACAGGTGAGCCGCGAGCTTTCCCGCATTCTGTACGTCTTCAACGAACAGGAAAACAATGATGTCGTCAGAAAGGCGGCGATGCAGATGATCTCGGCGGTACAGGCTGCTTCCGGTCTGCTCGGGTGCAGCGGTGAAACCGATGTATACAGGCGGACGAAGAAGGAAGAGAATGCCGACGGCAGACTGCCGGCAAGGTTCTGGCTGTTCGCGATGCTGACAGTCGCCTGCGGTGCCGGAGCGGTCGTGATGTATATCCTCAAGGGGAATACCCTGACTTCCGTGCTGGAACTGCCGCTGATCCTGGTTCTGCTGGGACTGATGGCGCTCTTCATGTTCCTGACCGGCATGAACGCCCATAAGGTCGCCAAGAATCCGAAGGAAGAATACATGACGCATACGACTTTCGATGCGATGAAGATCTACCGGGCGGTATTCACCGCCGTGGTGGCAATCGACCGGCAGATCAACGATGTGCGCACGGATACGGCCATTGCCGAAAAGAAACAGCGGACGGAGACCCGCGGCAATCTTTCCGATGCCGAACTGGAACTGCTGGCTTCACTTCTTGAGACCGGCATGGCGGAAGAGGGCGAAGGCGCCAAACAGGCAGTCTCCGAAATCAGCTACTATCTGCACCGCAAAGGAGCGGAAGTTGTCCGCTATACACCGGAGCACCGGGCCTGGTTTGACATGATGCCTTCCGGTGCCGGCAGTGAGACCATCCGACCGGCCATCGTCATGGACGGCAACGTCCTGAAGAAGGGCCTGGCGGCAGGAGGAAATTGATCATATGGATAAATACTATGGTTTTGATCTCGGCGATGCCGAAAGCGCGGTATCGTGTCTGCACAAGGACGGCGGCGAGCCGGAAATGTGCACTGTCCAGGACGAGAAGAGTTTTATCACGGCATTTGCCCAGCTGAAGGACGGCCAGCTGCTGGTCGGCGAAAAAGCCTGCTACGCACCTGACGCCGTGCTGCGCAAGATCCGTTTCAAGAGCCGCTACCTGACCGATCCCTCCGTCAAGAAGGACATCACCGGTTTCGCAGCCGGCGTGCTCGGCGAACTGTATACCAGCGCCCAGCTTTTGAAAGGTTCGGATGACTGCTTCTATGTCGGCTGTCCGGCCGGCTGGGACAAGGCGGCAAGGGAAGAATACCGCGAGATCTTCGAAAAGATCGGCTATCCGCCGACGAAGATCATCTCCGAATCGAGAGCGGCACTCGTCAGTGCCTGCCAGTCGCGCCATCTTCAGGTCGGCTACGACATTCTGAAGAAACCGGTCCTGGTCATCGACGTCGGATCCTCGACGACCGACTTCGCCTATATCATGGGCGGCAAGGAAGTGCAGCTGCAGACCGGCGGCGAAGTGTTCTTCGGCGGCGGCATCATGGATGAGATCCTGCTTGAGGAAGCCGTCAACGCATCCTCAAATCCGAAAAAGATCCGGAAGATCTTCGAGGAAAGCGAACCGTGGAAGAACTACTGCGAATTCGCTGCCCGCCGTCTCAAGGAGAAATACTTCAGCGACGAGGAATACTGGGAGAAGAACGAATGTTCGCAAATCGTGACGATCCGCCACACCACCTTCCCGGTAAGACTCACCCTGAAACTCAACAAGCAGATCGCCGATAAACTTCTGAATACGAAACTGGAGAAACTGGAAAACCGTTCCTTCCGTGAGATGTTCATCGATTCCCTGAAGGAAGCCAGTTCCGCCCTGACCGAAAAACAGCCGGAAATGATTTTTCTGACCGGCGGTGTTTCGAAACTGCCGGCCATGAAGGGCTGGTGCCGGGAAGTGTTCCCGGATTCAGTGCTGATCAGCGGTGCCGAGCCGGAATTCTCGGTCTCCAAGGGCCTTGCCTACTGCGGCCGGATCGACGATGAGCTGCGGGCATTCAAAGAAGAAGTCGACCTGCTGATTTCCTCGACCGTTGTCGAGCGGATCGTCAGCAAGCATATTCCCGAACTGTATAAGGCCGCGGTCAGGACCCTGATCGATCCGATCATCGAAGAGGCGGCCTGGCCGGTCGTCGACAGATGGCGCACCGGTCAGCTGGAAAAACTGGCGGATATCAACGGCGAACTGCAGCAGGAAATCGATTTCTTCCTGCATTCCGACAAGGCCAGGTCGCTGCTGACAAAACCAATCACCAGCTGGCTCAAGACCGTCGCCTACGATCTTGAGGAATACACGATTCCGATCTGCACCCGGCACAATGTTCCGTATTCGGCACTGAACCTGAATTCCTATCTGGCGGTGCAGGACATCGAGATCCAGATGGATGCCGAAGCGGTGTTTGCCATCAACGAGATCACCTGGACGATCGACACGCTCGTATCGCTGATCGTCGGCTTCCTGTGCGGCGGCAACGGCATTGCAGTGATCGCCAGCGGTCTGCCGGGAATCCTCGCCGGCGCCGTCATCTCGCTTCTCGTGCTGGCCCTGGGCAAGGACAAGATGCAGGAGGCGATCCTCAATGCCAACATACCTGTGCCGATCCGGCGGATGATTCCCAAGATGTACCTGAAGGCACGTCTCGATGTCGTCAGTGAGGAAGTCAAGAAGAACCTCTACCAGTCCCTCGAACAGGAGAAGAACGACCAGATTTCCGAACGCGTGGCGCAGGAAATCTCGGAACAGATCGAAACCTGTCTTGTACACATGGCAGAGGTCGTCGAAATCCCGCTTGGCTGAGCAGAAAAAACCAGAAATTAATACGGCAGACACTGCAAAGTGCCTGCCTTTTTTGAAACCGCACATGATATAATATTGCCAGGAAAAAGCACGCAGCACATCATTTCCATCTCTGAAGGAACTGTTTTGTGCTGCCTGATAATCAGGAGGTTAGTATGGCTTCATTTACAATGCAGAATGACAAGGCGTCTGTCGTGATCGACGAGCAGGCTTCCGAGATCCACAGTTTCAGGGACCGGGCAACCGGCATCGAATACATGTGGCAGGGGGATCCGCAGTTCTGGAAGGGCAGGAACCCGACCCTTTTCCCGATGGTCGGTTCGACCTGGGACAAGATCCTGCACATCAATGGCAGGGAATACAGGACAGGCAACCACGGCTTTACCCGCAACAGCCTGTTCACCTGCACCGAACACGATGACAGTCATGTCGTCATGGTGCTGAAGGATTCCGAAGCGACACGGCAGGAATATCCGTTCGCCTTTACCCTGAAGATCACCTATACCCTGAAGGACGACACGCTGTTCATCGATTACGAGATCACCAATGAAAATGATGTGACGATGCCCTTCAACTTCGGTCTGCATCCGGCATTCAACTGCCCGATCGAACCGGAAAAGGATTTCTTCGATTACCGTATCGAATTCAACAATCCGGAAACGATCAAAGTCTGTGCGACCTGCAAAAAATGCGCCGATGCATGTCCGACCGGCGCGCTGAAGGTACTGTAATTCACAATCAAAAAAGGCCGCTGAAATCTGCGTGAAAGCGTGATTTCAGCGGTTTTTCTTTATACAAATTTCGCGCGCATTTCAAAGGGCTTTTTCCGCACGAGTTTCATCTCATCTGCCGGCTTTCCGACAGGCAGAACACAGATCAGGGATTCATCCTCCGGCACATGCAGCAGCGCAGCAATCTGCTTGCCCTGCTCATCCGCATCGGTCACATGCCCCTCGATCCAGCAGCTCGCATAGCCGAGCGCCGTGATCGCCAGCAGCATATTTTCAATCGCGGCGGAATAATCCTGCACGCCGTAACAGCGGTCATTGCCCCAGCCGTCCTTGTAGGCGACGATGCGTTTGGTCGTCACGCAGATGACCGCGGGCGCATCCTTACAGAACGAATCCATGATCCCATAGATCTGCGTGAGCAGATCCGGATCATCCACGGCGATCAGCGAGGTCGTCTGTTTGTTGCAGCCGGACGGCGCGGCAAGCCCCGCCTCCATGATCCGCTGCAAATCAGCTCGCGGCACCTGCTCCGGCAGATAGCTGCCGCGGTAGCTGTGGCGCGCCGCAATTACATCAAATAACTCCATATGCCCTCCGCTCACTTGATTCCGGTCAGCTCATAGCTGGCATCCGCGATCACCGCACGGAATGCATCCTCCGATACGGGCGCTGCCGTTTCGACGACCGCATTCGCAGCCTCATGGCTCACGGAAATAACCTTGACGCCCTCCATGCCTTCCAGCGCCTTGCGCACATGTGCCTCACAATGCGGGCACATCATGCCCTTGATCTCGAGTGTGGTGTTTGCCATTTCATTCACCGTTCCTTTCGCAGTTTCGTTGATTTGAGGTATATCCGCAGCAGACGGGCTTGCCGTCTGATCCGGTTTCTTCGGTTTGAACAGATTGAGCCGCAGCGCGTTCGTCACGACGCAGAAGCTCGACAGACTCATCGCTGCCGCCCCGAACATCGGGTTCAGCGTCAGGCCGAACGGCACCAGAACGCCTGCTGCCAGCGGGATGCCGATGATATTGTAGATGAACGCCCAGAACAGGTTTTCGTGGATATTCTTGAGCGTCTTGCGGCTCAGCCGGATCGCGTTTGCGGCATCGGTCAGGCTGCTCTGCATCAGGACAACATCTGCCGCGTCGATCGCAACATCCGTTCCGGCGCCGATCGCCATGCCGATATCTGCACGCGTCAATGCAGGCGCATCGTTGATGCCGTCACCGATCATGCAGACCTTGCCGTTTTTGCTGAGTTCGCGGATCACCTGCTCTTTACCATCCGGGAGAACATCGGCGATCACGCGGTCTGTTCCGGCTTCCCGGCCGATCGCCTCCGCGGTGCGTGCATTGTCTCCGGTCAGCATCACGACCGATATACCCATCATTTTCAGATCTGCAATCGCATCGGCGCTGTCCGGCTTGATGACATCCGCAACCGCAATGATGCCGGTCAGCCTGCCGTCACGCAGGAAGAACAGCGGCGTTTTGCCGGATTCCGCAAGCTGCTGCGCAGTTTTTGTAATCTCATCCGGAATTGTCGTCTGTGCGGCAGCAGACTGCTGATTGCAGGCTGTCAATGCAGCATTCTGAAGCTTTGCAGATACGCCGCTGCCCGCCATTGCCGCAAAATCTGTGACCGCAGGCGGCCGGATTCCCTGCCGGGCTGCGTATTCCATGACCGCGCTGCCGAGCGGATGCTCGCTGTGCTGCTCCAATGCGGCCGCATCGGTCAGAAGCTGCATTTCGGTCACGCCGGATGCCGGTATTACATCGGTCACATGTGGTTTGCCTTCGGTCACGGTACCTGTTTTATCAAGCACGACCGTCCGGATCCGGCCGGTTTCTTCCAGCGCAGCCGCCGTTTTATAGAGAATGCCGCTGCGTGCGCCGACACCGCTGCCGACCATAATTGCGACCGGCGTCGCAAGCCCGAGCGCACACGGACAGCTGATCACCAATACCGAAACGGCACGCGCCAGCGCAAATCCAAGCTCCCGGCCGAGCAGAAGCCAGACCGCAAGCGTCAT
>CACYXJ010000048.1 GCA_902778375.1 uncultured Erysipelotrichaceae bacterium | reverse complement strand
GACTGAAGGTGAAGTAACTTCCGAAGAAGAGAAGTCTGAAGAAGAGACTGAGTCCTCTGAAGAATCTGAAGAAAAGCCTGAAGAAGAAAAGACTGAAGGCGAAGAAACTTCCGAAGGTGAAAAGACAGAGGAAGAAAAAGAATCCCCTGAGGAATCTGAAGAAAAGCCGGAGGAAGAAAAGACCGAAGGCGAGGAAACTTCCGAAGAAGAGAAGTCTGAGGAAGAGACTGAGTCCTCTGAAGAATCAGAAGAAAAGTCTGAGGAAGAAAAGACCGAAACCGAGGAAACTTCCGAAGAAGTAAAGACTGAGGAAGAAAAGGAATCCTCTGAAGAATCCGAAGAAAAGCCTGAAGAAGAAAAAACTGAAGGTGAAGAGACTTCCGAAGAGGAAAAGACAGAGGAAGAAAAAGAATTCCCGGAAGAACCGCAGGAAAAACCGAAGAAGACTTTCGGTGAAAGAATGGAAGAATTCAAGGCTTACAGAAGACGCAAGAAACTGGAAGACCTTGATGAAATGATTGACCGTCCGACTGCCAATGTCTTCCAGATGCTGCTGAAACCGATCAGTTCCATGGAAGTCATCAGCAAAGCCGGCTATGCGACAGTCAGCCGCTTTACGATCCTGACTTTGAATATCATCAAGTGGCTTGCATTCGGTTCGTTCTTCGGACATGCGCTGCGTGAAATCATCACCTCGGTTGAATTCAGCACCGTCCAGATGAACTTCTCGGGTGCCGCCGGAATCGCATTCAAGATCGCACTGTTTGCACTTGCAGCAGAGTATTTCTGCTACTATATGCTGTCGATGATCAGCGGTCTGATGAGAAAGCAGATACAGACATCGGCACTGGTCGATGTGGCAGGACGGTCATCGCTCTCGTCGGCTCTGGTATTCCTGGCAGCCTGCATCATTTCCAGGTTCAGCATGCCGCTCGGTTTTGCAGTCGTCATTGCCGGTCTGATCTACGAGGTAGCGATGAAGGCATACGGCCTCGGACTTGCTCTCAGCGATCTCTCCCGCAACCTGCTGTTCTGGCTGATTGCACTGCTCGTCGCAGCGGTCGCCCTGGTGTCGTTTACATATTTCCGTCTGACGATGGGCAATGTCGTGCAGATCTTCACCCAGATCATGAATCTGAACTGAATACACTTATGAAAGAACAGCCTCGGGCTGTTCTTTTTGCTTGTGCGGTTAAAATGCAAGGCATATAATGATAACGATAAAACTCAGGGCAGGGTGGAATTCCCGACCGGCGGTATACCCCGCGAGCCGAGAGGCTGAACCGGCGCATTTCCGGTGGCGACAGTAAAGTCTGGATGGAAGAGATCTTTATCTGTTTCATATGTTTTCCTGGAGGTTTTTATCGGAAGCCTCTTTTATTTTCGAGGCAGGGAGGAAACCGAAATGAACGATACGACAAAGAAACTGACAAAAACTGCGATTCTTGGAGCTCTGGCTGCGGTATTGATGTGGGTGGAATTCGCCATCCCGCCGTTTCCGAGTTTCTACAAACTGGACTTCAGTGAAGTGCCTGTGCTGCTTGGTGCCTTTTCCATGGGGCCGCTGGAAGGCATTGCCATCGAAGCTGTAAAGATTATCATCAAACTGCTGATCAAGCCGACTTCGACAATGTTCATCGGCGAACTTGCCAACTTTATTGTCGGCATTGCCCTGGTCGTACCGGCAGCCTGGATCTACAAGCGCAACAAGACGAAAAAGGAAGCAATCAAGGGACTGGTCATCGGTACGCTGTGCATGGGTATCGCCGGAGCGCTGTTCAACTATTTCATTCTTCTGCCGATGTATGTCAATATCATGGGACTGGATGCCATTCTCGGTGCCGCGTCCGACATGGCAGTCATCAAAAACCTGGAGACCCTGGTCATCTTCGGAACATTCCCGTTCAATCTGATCAAGGGTGTCGTTGTCAGTGTGATCACAGTCTTGATGTACAAACATCTTTCACCGCTACTGCATCAGTAATAACCAAAGAGCCATTGAACCAATGGCTCTTTTTATGCGATGAACAGGGCATATTCAGCGTGTCTATGTTATAATAGACTGGATATTGGAGAAACATATGGCTGAGTTATCACGTACCGAAAAATACAGGGAGCTGAGAAACCGGCTCCAGCATGATATAGATGATGACATTTCGACAAAGGAACTGTCACGCTTCGAGCGCCGGCTCAACCGGATCAATTCCGACAACTTCAAGGCACCGCAGGATTATACGGAAAACACCTATGATGCCGAGCATGCCAAGGAACTGCCGTCGACGGATGATCCGATCTTCACCGAAACACCGGATATCGATCTCGGTTTCAATTCCGATGATATCTTCGAGCAGAATGAGAATCATTCCGCATTCGACAACGACTATCTCGACCAGTATATCCGGGAAGTAAAACAGTACAACATTGATCAGGGACATGCCGTCAGCGACAAGACAAGTGTGAATGTTCTCAACCAGCTGGATGCGACAAGAAGAGTGCAGCAGGCTGCTTCCGAACCGCTGCGTCCGTATGCCCGCGAAGATGCAAGACCCGCTCCTGCACCCGAGCCGGAACCGGAACCGAAGAAAAAGTCTCCGAAACCGCAGCCGAAACCGAAAGTCGAGGAAATCACCAACGAAACATCGGATATTCCGTATTTCGTTCCCCGCGGCGGCAGGTTCAGCAATATCGAGAATACCGACCGTCTGCCCGTTCTTCCTTCCGCTGATGAAGAGGAAGAAGATACCCAGACAATGTCAAAGGAAGACATCATGGCGGAAGTGCAGAGCCTTGTCAACGGCAAGCGAAACAATCCGTCTGATCGCAGAAACGATAAATCTTACCGCAGTCATCTTGATTCCGACCGCACGACCCGTCAGCAGCTGCTGAATGAAACGACTCAGATGCGGGCCCAGCTGGACGATTATGAAGACAATCTCAGCGAAGTAAATGACAAGATGAATCACACGAACCGGATCCTGAATATCGTGCTGATCATGCTGATCATCGCCCTGGCGGTGATCCTGCTGATCGTACTGTACTGGATCATAACTGTATCAGGAGCTTGATTATGCGTATCAATATTGCAATCGACGGACCGAGTGCTGCCGGAAAAAGCACCATTGCCAAGGAACTGGCGAAAATACTGAACTACGTTCACCTCGATACCGGTGCGATGTACCGTTCCACAGCCCTCAAGGCTCTGCAGTGCGGCATCGCTCTCGACGATGAAGCCGCTGTATGCGAGATGCTGAAGAACACGGAAATCACCATGACACCGGACGGAAAGATCTTCCTTGACGGCAAGGATGTTTCGACTGACATCCGTACCGATGAAGTCAGCATGGCTGCCAGCAATGTTTCCAAACTGGAGAAGGTCCGTGCCGACCTGGTCGCAAGACAGCAGGAAATGGCAAAGGCCAAAGGTTTCATCATGGACGGCAGAGATATCGGAACCGTTGTTCTCAAGGATGCCGAAGTCAAGATCTATATGACAGCTTCCGCCTATGCAAGAGCCGAGCGCCGCTATAAGCAGAATATCGAAAACGGCATTCCGACTTCCGACATCGAAACGATCGCCGAGGAGATCAGACAGCGCGATTATCAGGACATGCATCGTGAGCATTCGCCGCTGCGCAAGGCCGACGATGCCATCGAGATCGACACCTCCGACATGACGATTGCGGAAGTGACGGAGGCGATCTACGGCTATGTCGAACCATTCCTTCAGAAGGAGGAATAAACAATGAAATCAGGAGTTATTGCGATCGTAGGCAGACCTAACGTAGGAAAGTCTACGATCTTTAATCGAATAGCGGGTTCCCGGGTCTCGATCGTTGAGGATACACCCGGTGTCACCCGTGACCGCATCTATGCCAAAGGGGAGTGGACCGGCAATGAATTCCGCCTGATTGATACCGGCGGTATCCAGCTGCAGGACCAGCCGTACCAGGAGGAAATCCGCGCCCAGGTGCAGATTGCCATCAATGAAGCGGATGTCATTCTGATGGTCACCAACGGCAAGACCGGACTGACGGACGATGACAAATACATCGCTTCGATGCTGCAGAGGCAGACCAAACCTGTCGTCCTGGCTGTCAATTTCATTGACGACTCGACCAGATCGATGAATATCTATGAATTCTACAATCTCGGTATCGGTGATCCGATTGCCTGCAGCGGCATTCACGGTATCGGTATCGGCGACATTCTCGACGAATGTATCAAACTGATGCCGGAGGAAGATGCTTCCGTCCGCCAGGAAGGCATTCATATTGCCGTTATCGGCGAGCCGAATGTAGGCAAATCATCCCTGGTCAATGCCATTCTCAAGGAAGAGCGTTCCATCGTATCCGATGTGCAGGGAACGACAAGAGACGCGATCGATACCGCCTTCGAACATGAGGGCAGACCGTATGTCATCGTCGATACTGCCGGTATCAGAAAGCGCGGCAAGGTTTATGAATCGGTAGAGAAGTATTCTGTGCTGCGGGCGATGAGCGCGATCGAACGCTGCGATGTCGCACTGTTCCTGATCGACGGAGCAGCCGGCATCCGCGAGCAGGACAAGCACGTTGCCGGCTACGCTGCCGAAGCGGGAAAGCCGATCGTCATCGTTGTCAACAAATGGGACGCTGTCGAAAAGGATGAGCGGACGATGAATGAATTCACCGACCGCATCCGTACCGAATTCGCCTATCTGTCCTATGCACCGATCGTCTATGTTAGTGCCAAAACACACCAGAGAGTCGACACGATCATTCCCGTTGTCGACCGGGTATATGAAAACGCCTGCCGCCGCATTCCGACGAATGTACTGAATGAGGTCATTGCCGATACCCAGATCACAAATCCGGCACCGGCAAGAAACGGCAAACGTTTCCGCATTTATTACGCAACCCAGGTATCGGCCCAGCCGCCGACCTTTGTCCTGTCCTGCAACGATCCGAAACTGCTGCATTTCTCATATCAGCGTTTTCTCGAGAATTCGCTGCGGCAGGCATTTGAGCTGGAAGGAACACCGATCCGTATTATTGTCAGAAAGAAGGTTTCAGAATGAAAACAGTCGTCATGGGAACCGGAAGCTGGGGAACAGCCCTGGCACAGGTACTGGCAGATAATGACCATGAAGTAATTCTCTGGGGCATCAATCCTGAGGAAATCAATGATATCAACAATAATCATCGCAACAGCCGGTTTTTCGAAACAAAGATCAATGAAAAACTGAAGGCCACAGACGACGTTTCCGTTGTTCAGGACGCGGATATCATCCTGCTGGCGGTACCGACCAACGCCATGGAATCCGTGCTTCTCAAAGCGACAGAGCATATCACAAAGCCGGTGATCGTCATCAACGTTGCCAAAGGCTTCCATCCTGTTTCCCATAAGCGGCTGTCGGAAGTCATCAAGGACACCGTCCCGGCAGAACTGCTGAAAGCAGTTGTATCACTGATCGGACCTTCGCATGCCGAGGAAGTCATCATCCGCAAGCTGACGGTCATCAACGCAGTCAGCGATGATGCAGAAGCCGCAGAGCTGATTCAGAGACTGTTTTCGAACAGTTATTTCCGTGTCTATACCAATGATGATGTCGTTGGAGCCGAAATCGGTGTTGCCGTGAAGAACATCATGGCAATCGCATCCGGTATTCTGGAAGGCATTGGTCAGGGCGACAATGCCAAAGCTGCATTGATGACAAGAGGCCTGGCGGAAATGACCCGTTTCGGTGTACTGTGCGGCGGCAGGCAGGAAACATATCTTGGTCTTGACGGTGTCGGCGATCTGATCGTCACATGCACATCCCGTCACTCCCGCAATTTCATGGCCGGCTATGAAATCGGCAAGGCAGGGGGAGCAGCGGAGTTCATGAAGAACAACAAGAAGACTGTCGAAGGCATTTTCGCCTGCAAGGTCGTGCATGAGGAAGCGGTCCGCATGGGAATCGAAATGCCGATCACCGATCAGGTATATGCGATTCTGTATGAAGGAAAAGATCCGCAGCAGGCACTCAGCGAACTGATGTCCAGGCAGCTGAAGGCGGAAGGCAAAGGCAATTACCAGCGATGAAGACGTTCGGATGAACGTCTTTTTTCATTCAGTCATAAAGAAAAGACAGATCGTGCGATCTGTCTTATATCTGTAGGCTACTATCCGTTGTTGGAACTATCTGCACCTTCGCCACCAGTGCTACCGCCTTCACCGTCTTCAGGAGGTGTAGGAGGTGGTGTAACCGGACAGCCATCAAAATGCCATTGTCCATCATCACACATGACTGGACAACCATCAGTGACAGGTGTTTTACCGTCATCGCAGTATTCAATCGGAACAGGACAGCCCTCGGAAACAGGTGTTACACCGTCATCACAGTATTCAACAGTCGGAGGTGTCGGAGGATCAACTGCCTGACACACAAATCCTTCCGGATGCCATGATCCGTCAGGACACTGAACAGTATATGCCGGTTCATCCTGTGCCGGCGGGCTGGTATTCGTTGTCTCTTCCGGATCATCTTCGATTTCTACCGGTTCCGGATCATCATCGTCATCATCAGTGCTTGTGCTTGGCTTATCTGTATCGGATGTCTTTTTATAGTTGGCGATACGGCAGTTGACACACTCTGCGCCACTGATCAGCGGTGAGTTTTCAAGACCTGCATCTGAGCATAAAGACGTCACGATACTACCTGATATTCCGCCCGGCATAACATGAGGGAAGGTTCCCTGGACATAGGAGACTGTTGAGACGTCGGAAGGCATGGATACACCGCTTAGGTCATCAGCGTAGTCTTCTTCAACATCGATCAGGTAAGAGTTGATACGACCGGTCAGATTCAGGTTGATCTTCCACATCGGCAGCCATGTCTGGCCTCCTGGTTCACCTTTGTCATAGCCGATCCAAACAGCGTTGGTGAAGGTTGATGTACTTGCGACCATCAACTTGTCCTTGGCAGCACCCTGGGGAATGCCGAACTGCAGACCGTCGGAACCCCAGTCAGTCGTACCGGTCTTGGCATAGACCGGATAGCTTCTCTGCAGGATCTGCATGAAGTTGAAGGTCTTGTAGTTGACGTTGTTATTCATCAGCATGTCAACAAGGTAACAGCTTCCGGACGAGAGAACTCTGACGTTCTGGTTCTGCGGATAGAATGTTTCACCGCTTTCCATTTCGACCTTGCGGACGGTATGCGGTTCGTTGTATACACCGAGATTGATCATTGTCGCATGCGCGCCGGCAAGTTCCTTGACTGTCATTTCGAACTGGTTGGCACCGATTGCGTAGGACAGATGGAATGTATCATAGTCGGCATGGGTGATTCCCATGTCTCTGAGATATTTGACAATCACATCGCTTCCGACTTTCTCCTGGACTCTCTGCAGAGTCAGGATCGCGGGAATATTGAGCGACATACCGACGGCGTCACGGATACTGACGTTGCCGGCATAGTTATCGGTTGCATTGACCAGGATTCTGCTTTCACCCGGATAGGTGATCGGCTTATCCTCAAGGATCTCGTCCATCGAATATCCCAGATACTCGAAGGCAAGAGCGTAGGAGAGGAACGGCTTGACCGAGGAACCCGGCTGCTTGTACTGCGATGTGGCGCGGTTGAGAAGACGGGATCCGCCGCTGTAGAAACGGCCGCCTCCGATGCCGACGATTTCACCGTTGCGGTTGTCGACGGTGATGATCGCACACTGCATCAGGTCATCGGTGAATGTGATATCGGTATCCTCGTTTTCAATGTCTTCGATTGCTTCCTGGATACCGGGAATCAGAGCGGTGTAGATCTGCATGCCGGTGTATACCGGATCGCAGCCGGTCATGGCCATGACTTCTTCCAGAACAGCGTCGACATACTGGGCATAGACATGACTTTCGATGCGCATGTTGTCTTCGCCGACAAGCTGGTCCTCGACTTTGATCGCCTTGGCCAGTTTTGCCTCATCTTCGTCGATATAGCCATGCTGTACCATGTAGTCGAGAACTTCGTTGCGTCGTATGGTCGCCTGATCCAGGTAATCATACGGGTTATAGCCGTTCGGCAGGTTGATGATACCGGCCAGAAGGGCACTCTCGCTGAGGTTCAGCTGGTTGGTATGTTTGTTGAAGTAGTACTGGGCAGCTTTTTCGATGCCGCGGATACGCTGGCCGAAGTTCATCTTGTTGAGGAACAGTTCGAAGATCTGACGCTTGTCCAGATACTGTTCCAGTTCCATCGACAGGATGATCTGCTGGGCTTTATAGTTCAGCGTGGCTTCACGTTCGACACCGCCGGTCTCGATATCGTCGATCGAGAAGTAGGTGTTCTTGACCAGCTGCATCGTGAAGGTCGAACCGCCCTGGGTATTGTCGCGGATCAGAGTCTCGATCGCGGCTTTGGAGAAACGCGGAATGTCGAAGCCGTTATGCGAGAAGAAACGCGAGTCTTCGACAGCCAGGAAGGCATCGATCAGCACTTCCGGGCAGTCTTCGTAAGTAATGTTTTCACGGTAGTAGGTACCGATTTCAGTGACCAGAGTGCCGTTGGCGTCATAGATCTTGCTTGATTCTTCGCTGATGAAGTCGGCAATGCGCAGTTCCGGCATGCCTTTGAGCAGTTTCTGGGCAAACCAGAGACCGCCGACACCGGCGACGCAGTAGAGTCCGACCATAAAGACCATGAAGCCGACACCGATCCGTTTCCAGCTGAGCTTGCGGCGGGCCTTGACCCGCTGCTGCCAGCGCTCTTCGGAAACGTTCTCGAGTTCCTTCAGGCGTTCTGTATCATCTGTTTCCACAGTAAATGTCTTCTTTTTTTCTTTAATCCCCATATTGCCTCCCTAATGAATAGAAGCATCTCTACTATGTTACCATATTCTGAGCCGGATAGACATCACCAACTCCATTTAATATAAAAATAATATAGGATGCATCCCGGAACGGGAAATCGGGGATTTTCGCATTCCGTATGGTATATAATGACTGAGATGAGTGTGCATCTGATGGTAAGGAGCTGCTATACGCTCCTGGACAGTACAATAAGGATTCCGGCCTATGTTCAGAAAGTCAGGGAGGCTGGTTTTCGTCATGCGGTTCTCAGCGACCGCAACGTCCTGCACGGGTTTCCTTCCTTTCTGAAGGAATGTCAGAAGAATTCCATCCATGCCATCTGCGGCCTGGAGGCGGAGGTTCTGTATCATGAGGGAACAGTGCCGTTTCTTCTGCTGGCCAAGGACAATATCGGCTACCGCAACCTGATCCGGCTTTCCAGTCTGATTGCCAATCAGCAGCGGCCGGCAAGCCTTGAGGAACTGGTGCTTTACAGCAGCCACTGCTTTCTGATCGCCTATGGCGAAGGGGGATGGCTGGACCAGGCCCTGATCGAAGGAAACAGCGAAAGGATCAGCGCCATGCTGACAGAGATGAAACAGGAACTGCCGGTTTTTGACGTCGGCCTGTCCTATCAGAACGCTTCCCTGTGGAAGGAAAGAAACCGGCTGCTCAAGCGTCTCTGCCAGATCCAGGGGATCCGCACGGCGGCGCTGAACAAGGTGTATTACCTCAATAAAGAGGATGCGTCGGATTACCGCATCCTGACCGGTATCCGCACCCAGAAGACACTGAACGATCCGACCCTGCAGCTGCTTTCGGGAAGATACCTGCTTTCGGAAGAGGAAATGAAAGCACTCTATGATGCCGACGACCTGGCGAGAACCGAGGAAATCGCGAATGAATGCCGCGCCGATTTCCGGCTGGAAAAGACCAGCCTGCCGGCATATACGAAAAACAACGATACCGACAGTGCTTCCTATCTGCCGCGGCTCTGTATGGCGGGACTGAAAAAAAGGCTGAACAACAGACTTGATCCGGTCTATGTCAACCGTCTGCAGTATGAACTCGGCGTAATTGCGAAAATGCACTTCGAGGATTACTTCCTGATCGTCTATGATTTTATCCGCTATGCCCGCAAAAACGGTATCTATGTCGGTCCCGGCAGGGGCAGTGCCGCCGGTTCGCTGGTTTCGTACTGTCTCGGCATCACGATGATCGATCCTCTGAAGTACAATCTGCTGTTTGAACGTTTCCTCAATCCGGAAAGGATCTCGATGCCGGATATTGACACCGATATTCCCGATGACCGGCGTGAGGAAGTGCTGCAGTATGTCTATGAAACCTACGGCGAAGACCATGTTGCAAATATCGTCACCTTCGGCACCCTGGCGGCGCGGCAGGTAATCCGCGATGTCGGCAAGGTCATGAATATCAACCCCAGGGACATCACATCTCTCAGCCGGCTGATTCCCAACCTGCCGAAAATGACGCTCGACAAGGCACTTGCCGAAAACCGCAGACTGAAACAGATGGTGGAATCGGACGAAAAGCTGAACCGTCTGTTTATCGCGGCCAGACGGCTGGAAGGACTGCCGCGGCATGCGTCCGTTCATGCGGCAGGTATTATCATGTCTTCGAAGAAACTGGAGGATGTGATCCCGACGATGCGCCTGGCGGAAGGCATGCGTACCAGCCAGTTCACGATGGACTGGCTCGAGGAGAGAGGTCTGATCAAGATGGACTTCCTCGGCCTGCGCAACCTCTCTTTGATCGATGAAATCGTTACCCGGATCAAACAGGAAGATCCGGACTTCAATATCATGAATATCCCGCTGGATGATGAAAAGACGTACCGGCTCTTTTCCGCTGCCGATACCGTCGGTGTCTTCCAGTTTGAATCGGAGGGAATGAAATCGCTTCTGCGGAAAATGAAGCCGCAGAATTTCGCCGACATCACCGCCGCTCTGGCCCTGTACCGTCCGGCTTCGATGGAAAGCATTCCCAGATATATCGAAAACCGGAAGAATCCGGCGGCGATCCGCTGGCCGGCAGCGAGTCTGGAAGGGATCCTGAAGGATACCTACGGGGTCATGATCTACCAGGAACAGGCCATGCTGACAGCCCAGATCTGCGCCGGTTTCTCGCTGGCGCGGGCTGACGTGCTGCGCAAGGCGATGTCCAAGAAGAAAGAGGACGAACTGGCAGCGCTCAGGGAAGAGTTTATTTCCGGATGTCTGAAGAACGGCTACATGCAGAATACCGCTGAGGAACTGTTCGAACTGGTATCCCGTTTCGGCGGCTACGGCTTCAACAAGTCGCATGCTGTCGCCTACAGTCTGGTCGCTTATCAGCTGGCATATCTGAAAGCCAACATGCCGCAGCATTTCTATACGGCACTGCTCAACCATGTGATCGGTGATGAAAACCGGACATCCCTGTATATCGATGAATGCCGGCGCAGGCAGATCGTCGTCTATCCTCCCCACATCAACTACAGCACGGATGTCTATCTGCAGAAAGACGCAGCGATCCTCTGTCCGCTTTCGATCATCAAGGGAGTCGGTGTCCACGCTTCCGCGGCACTGATGGCGGAAAGAGAGCAGGGCGGACGTTTCCGGGACTTCTATGATTTCACCGCCCGCAGCCTGATCCGCAAGATCACCAGACCGATGATCGAGGCGCTGATCGATGCCGGTGCTCTGGACTGTTTCCGGCTCGGCCGCACGACCATGCGCAATTGTCTTGATGAAGCGATCAGCTATTCCGAACTGGTGCAGATCCGCCGCGGGGAAATCGTGACGATCGATCTCGGCCTGGTTTCCAAGCCGCAGCCGGTACGGATGAAGGATGACGAGGAAGAAATCAGCGAACGGGAAAAGAAAGCCCTCGGCTTCAATCTCGGTCTGCAGCCGGTCGTCATCGTCCGGGAAAAGAACGGCATCAATGTGCCGCGGCTGGCTTCCGTTCATACGATGAAAGGGACTGTCCGCAGTTTCGGCGTGATCCGCAGCGTCCATCAGCACCGGACAAAAAAAGGCGACATGATGGCGTTCCTCAAGATCTCGGATGAGACAGCCGAAGCCGACATGGCAGTCATGCCGTCGCTGTACAGGAACGTGTCGCAGAATCTCGTACGTGGCGCGTATATCCTGTTTGATGCTAAAATATCGGATGACGGGAGTCTTTTGGCCAACAGCATCACCGTCGTCGAAAAGAAGTGAGAGGTACGATTATGGCAAGAATACTGATCGTTGATGATGAAAAGAATATCCGTGAAGTCGTCCGCGAATACTGCGAACTCAACGGCTATGAAGCCGATGAGGCAGAGGATGGCATGGAAGCGATCGAGAAAGTGCGCACAGCCCATTATGACTGTGTGATCCTCGATGTCATGATGCCGAAACTGGACGGTTTTTCGACCTGCCGGGAAATCAAGCGCCTGAGCAATATTCCGGTCATCATGCTGAGTGCCAGAACCGAGGAATACGACAAGCTGTTCGGCTTCGAACTCGGTGTGGACGATTATGTTTCCAAACCGTTCTCACCCAAGGAACTGATGGCCCGTCTGAAGGTCATTCTTGAACGCGGCAAGCCGGCCGACAGGAACACGCTGCGCTTTGACGGTCTCAATGTCGATGTCCTTGGCCGCACGGTCACTGTCGACGGTGTCAGGGCGAACCTCACACCGAAGGAAATCGACCTTCTGATCTATCTGCTTTCCCATCCCAACATCGCGCTCTCCCGCCGCACCCTGCTGCAGGAAGTATGGGGATTCGACTATTACGGCGAAGACCGCACTGTTGATACGCATATCAAGATGCTGAGAAGAAATCTCGGCAGATACCGCGACCGTATCGTCACGGTCCATGGAACGGGGTATAAGTTTGAAACTTGACACACACGGCATTCGTTTTCGTTTCTGGCTGTCATTCTTTCTGCTGGCGGTCGGCATCATCGTTTTCATCGGTGTGCTGCAGACCGGTCTGATCCGTCCTTATTACCGGAATTCCAAGGTACAGACGGTCAGGACCCTGGCCGACTCCGTGCAGAGGGATCTTGTCGACAGCGAAATCACGGCGGACGGTATTTCCAATGCCCTGAAGGAAGTTGTCGACAACAACGCCTGCATCTTCATTGTCAATGAAGGCGGCAGACGGATCTATGACGCAGACAGCCTCGGCACCAGCTGTGTTCTCAGCGGCAATGTACCGGAGGAAGTGACACAGCTTTTTGATACTGCCGCACTGGAAACCCTGCTTGGCAGTTCACGCGAATACAGCATCAACGTGACCAATCCCAGCACCTCGCAGGAAATGATCGTATTCGCCCGGAAGATCCAGGCCGAACTCGGCAATTACTATCTCTATGTCAGTTCGCCATTGGAACCGGTGGATTCGATCGTCACGTTCTTCACCAGGCAGTATGTCTACTATACCCTGATTGCGATCATCGCTGCTTCGATGGTTGCCATCTATATCTCCCGGACCGTTACCGATCCGATCATCAAGATGAAAAACGAAGCCGGCAAACTGGCCCGGGCGGATTACAGCGCCGACTTTGACGGCGGCACCTTCACCGAGACCAAGGAACTGGCTTCGACGCTGAACCATGCCAATGAGAAACTTTCCGGCATCGACGAACTGCGCCGCGACCTGATTGCCAATGTCTCGCACGATATACGCACGCCGATCACCGATATCAAGGCCTATGCGGAAATGATCCGCGATATTTCCGGCAACGATCCCGAAAAGCGTGACAAGCATCTCGAAGTCATTCTCAAGGAAGCCGATTATATGAGCAATCTGGTCAGCGACATGAGCGAACTTTCGAAGATGCAGACAGGAACCTATATTCCCCGCAAGGAGAACATGGACCTTTCCGAAAAGATCTATGAAGTTGTCGATATGAACCAGCCGCTGATCGATGATGCCGGCGTAAAAGTGGAAATCGATGTTCCGGAATACCTGACTGTCTATGCCGACGAACTGAAGATCGGCCAGATCATCACCAACTATCTGACCAATGCCATCAAGCATTCGCCGAAAGGCAAGACGATCCGGATCAGAGCCTGGCAGAAGGAAGACGAGGAGACTGTCCGCATGGAAGTGGAAGATGAAGGCGAGGGAATCGCTCCCGAAGATCTGCCCAATATCTGGGACCGTTACCAGAAATCATCGCATTCCTTCTCACGCTCGCAGACATCGACCGGACTCGGTCTGGCGATTGTCAGGGCGATTGCCGAAAGTCATGGCGCCGGTTACGGCTGTACCAGCGAACCGGGCAAAGGTTCCGTTTTCTGGCTGGAACTGAAGGAGACACATGAAGGCTGATTATCTCAACGGTACGGAATATACCCTGGAGCAGCCGGAGGAAATGTATCATTTCAATTCCGACACCGAACTGCTCGGCCGTTTCATGCGGCTCAGGAGAAGCGACCGTGTGCTGGATATCGGCTGCAATACCGGGGCACTGCTGCTGTATGCTGCCCACCAGAAAGCGCAGGACCTGACAGGAATCGACCTGTTCGACAGTGTCCTGCGGCAGGCGGAAAAAAACCTGCGGTCTGCCGGCATCGAGGCGAAACTGGAAAAATGCCGTGTTCAGGACTACGCTGCAGAACCGTTTGATGTCATTGTCTGCAATCCGCCGTATTTCAAAACGGAAGACGAACGGCTGAAAAACAGCAGCGAGATCATCCGGGCGGCCAGACATGAAGAGTATCTGAAACCGGAAGACCTGTTTTCCGCCGCCTGCCGGCTTTTGAAAAGAAACGGACGTCTGTATCTTGTTCACCGGGCAAGCCGTCTGAACGAACTGATATTAAAAGCTATGGATCACGGCCTGCAGGCTGTGCGTATGCGGATCGCCTATGGTTCAAGAACCAGCCGGGCCCGTTCCGTGCTGCTGGAAATGCGGTTCGCGGCCAACCGGGAACTGCTGATTGAAAAGCCGGTATTTCTTGATGAAAGGGATACCTTCGCGGATGAAGGAGAGGAAAAGGCATGACAAATATGATCCTGATTCTGATCATTGTCTTCAGCCTTCTGCTGGCAGTATTGCTGGCAGTGCTCTTTTTCCATCCCCGTTTTCCGGAAAGGGAAACACCGCCTTCGCTGCTGAACCGCCAGGGAAGCCAGTCCGAACCGCAGATGACATACGACCACACGCAGCTTTATCCTCTTCTGAAGGAACGCTATACCGATCTCGATCTGTTCATGGACAGCGAAATCATGAAGGAAGGCATCCTGATGCACTGGAAGGATGCACATGATTCCGATGAAAAGATCCTGCTCGATGTCACAGAAGAGAAAAGCGCGGATCACGTCCTGCATCTTCTGCAGAGAATGCACTGGCGTCATACCGGCTGCGCTTATGACCTGTATCTGCTGATACGGAACGACTGCCTTGCACAGAAGGAAAGCGAGTATTATCTGCGCCGTCTGATCAGTGAAAAAATCAATCCGCTTGCCGCTGTGCTCAAAGAGACTGACGGTCTGGTTCAGACGGATGAGAATATCTTTGCCCTGATCAGCAAAGAACGCTGGCCGTCGATCGATTTCAGGACCGAATGCGACCCGGATATGTGCCGACAGATCGCCGGGAAGTACAAAGCAAAGATGCCATGGAAGCGGCAGCGGCCGGAAGACCTGAAAGAACTGAAAAAGCAGCTGCCGAAACAGCTGCTGCAGAAAACTGGTTCTTCACCGGAGAATATGGCCAAAGTCCTGCCGTTTATGGAAATCTATTACCGGCCGGTCATTGAACTGACAGGAGAAGAAAACAACATTCTCAGGCTGACAGCCTGCATGGATGATCAGCTGGAGGAAGGCATTGCCTGTCTTGCCGGAATCTTTGAAAAAAGCGGACTGGCCTACGGTATTGCCAGGGAAAACCGTTCCGGTCAGAATACCCGCCAGGATTCACCGTTCACTGCTGCGCTTGCCAAAGCGTTGTGCAGGATGGACAGGGTGATCCCGTTAAACTATGGCGATGCCATGACTGAAGGGTGGCCGGGCATCGATACCGCCGGTTTTGCGCCGTATTTCAAAAACAGAGATACGGCAAAGGAAACAATAGAGGAATTCTATCGCACACTGCTGGAGAGTGAAACAGCGGAACACTGATGCGTCCCGCTGTTTTTTACTGTCCTTCTTCGGTTGTTTCCGCTTCGGTTGTTTCCGGCTGCTGCGGTTCTTCGACGCTTTCCGTATCTTCCTGGCCGTTCAGATCGAAGGTTTCCCCGTCGCTGTAGGCTTCCGAGAACGTATCGCTTTCGGCATCTGCCGGCGGCTGGTTGTCAGGAACTTCCTCACTCGGTGTTTCTTCCGGTGCCGGAACTGTTTCAAGCGGTGCTTCTTCCGGCGTGATCACAAGATTATGAAGGGAATAGACAGCAACTTCGCAGTTGGCAAGGAAGCGTACATCCTTCTTTCTGGTTCCGAACCCGCTGGTGATGTCGAGAGTGAAACTGCCGGCAACCGGCTGTCTGCCGCGCAGATACTGCTCCGCCAACGGTTCCTGATACAGGGTGCCGAAGAGATACCATACCTGGCCGCCGTGGGAATGGGCGGCGAGGAAGTAATCGGTCAGATCCTGCGGTACCTGCAGGACGGAATCGGGTGTATGACAGACGGCGATGACATAGGTGTCATGCGAAACGGTGCTG
>CACYXJ010000047.1 GCA_902778375.1 uncultured Erysipelotrichaceae bacterium | reverse complement strand
CTCATAGGAAATCTTTATCTTTCTTCCCATGATAAAATCCCGCCTCCATAGATACACGTTTCTGTTTTTCGTGTGTCTACTTTGGCGGGATCATATCAATCGGTTCATGCAGTTTTTTATATTTGCCATTATCTGCTCAGAGAAATGTGTTGCCGGCGGATAACAATTCAGAGTTCTTAATACTGATGATTACGGTATACTTATACATGGAAGATTTTCTGAAGAAACAAGACGGAAGATTATTCTTCCGCACTGGCAGGAGAGATACAGCAACGTGCAGATTCACTGCAGCGGAACAACGCTGATACTATACTGTCAGAAAAAACAAGTTAAGTCGGAGGTATTCATTCAATATGTATTTACAATACCCGCAGGATGTACTGGAAAAACTCCAGAATGAAGAAAGATGTATTCTGAAAGATGTGCATGATTTCTGTAAAGAACATGATATCAACTATTTCGCGATTGGCGGCACTCTGATCGGTGCTGTACGCCACAGGGATTTCATTCCCTGGGATGATGACGTGGATCTGGGAATGCTGAGAGAGGATTTTGACAAGTTTGTCAGTCTATTTGACCGGTTCCCGGCAGGCTATGAACTGTGCACTCCGGATACGGAAAACCGTTATTACAGTTTTGTGCCGAAACTGGCAAAAAAAGGAACACTGTTCATGACAGATCTGGCAGACCGGTCAGATGTCAGAGATATGGGAATCTTTGTGGAAATATTTGTTTTTGAAAATGTCAGCGCTGATCCGAAAGAACGGCAGAAACAGATCCGCCGTGTAATAAATACCAAAATACTATTCAACGCTCATCAGGTGAAACGGCCGGTTACATTCGGTTCAAAACCGGTGATTGCAATCAAAAATGTTGTGAAGTTTTTATTGAAGGGATATACACATATTGCCGGTCTGACACAGGAGAAACTGAATCAGCGCTATCTGGACCAGACGGTTTCAAAAGAGGAAACCGGATACGCTGCCTATTTCGGCGATTCTACAACAGAAGATTTCCTCACGAAAAAGGCGGATTTATTTCCCCTGCAGGAAGTTCCTTTCGGAGCGGATACAATTATGATTCCGTCCAATTATGATCAGCTTCTGAAACAGGCGTATGGTGACTATATGACAATTCCTCCGGTAGAAGGCAGATGGAACCAGGCCCCGCTGAAAATCCGGTTTTCCGATCAGACAGAAGTTGATTTCAGATAATTAACGAATAAGATGTTTCTCTGTTAATACAAAGAACAAAGAAATCCTGTAAGAGGAGCTGATGCTCTTTATACAGGATTTTTTGAATCTGATTTTGCTGCAGCACTGTGTTCAGTTGTCCAGCCCGTATTTGTTCCGGATCTCTTCCGGGATTTCCGTGTCTTTAACAATTTCCCTGCCCTGCTCAATCAGTTCTTCTGCTGTACATACGTGGAAAATGCCGATACTGTCGCCGAAATAACTCCGGACAATGATTTCCTGGGTGTTATGGTCATATACCCGGCCAAGATTGGCTGTTACCCGGGGAGAATCCTGCGCGAGATCGATAATAAACATGGTGTTGTTGAAGTAAAGGGAAAGAGTATTGCTGTACAGGTTCCAGCGGTATTCGTCGAAATAGTAATAGGATTTGCCGGCAGGAACAGGTACGGAATACGTTTTGACCGTATTCCCCAGGTCATCATAGATATTCAATACACTGCTGCTTGTGAGAACCGCAAGCTGATCATTCAGGAACGTGAAGGACAGAACATTCATCATATCCTGCGGCAGATTCAGAATTGTCTGTCCGCTGTAGTCCGTTACCTTGATGGAGTCGCCGGTGCGGAAGGCGATTTTTTTGTCTGCAAACACGGGTTTGTATTCATCCGGCACGTTTTCTTCATTGAGTCTGATCGTGGACAGGTCACTCAGATCAATAAGACACAGGGAATGATTATCGAGTTCGGCCAGACACCAGCGTCCGTCATCGCGGACTGTGATCTTTTTGATGGAGAAATCTTCATCCATCGGCCGGCTGATGACTGTTTCCTTGTTCTCGACAACATCATAAGTGCTGCAGTACAGCATCTGTTCTTCATTGTTGACAGCCATGGAACAGACCAGATCGCCTTTGGCATCCGCAACCAGATGACTGAGTTTTAAACCGGAGAGCATTTCAATATCTTCTGTATTTCCGTCAGAAAGGGCCATGCGTCTGAGAACGGCGCGGTTATAATCTGTGGTCAGTGTCCATGCTGTCTGACTGTCGGAAGTAATTCCGAAAAGATTGGCGGTAATGTTTCCTTCCGGGAATGAAAGGATCTGACAATGGCTGCTGTCATTGCGGTCATAGATATATACGCCGGTATCAGCCAGACCTGTCTTATAGGCAGAAGCGGCGAAGTAATGATCGAATACCTTCAGGTCCTGGATGGTATGTTCGGGAATGGTAACAAATTCCGTGTAGTTTGGATTGTTCAGATTCAGGTCATAGCGGATGATGGAATTACTGCCGGAGGTTCTGATTAATGCCCCTGCCTGCTGGCTGTTGGAGAACAATTTGCCGTCAGCTGTCTTTTGTGAAAATGCCGGAAGAATACTGTAGTAATCATCTTCCAGGGCGGTGATGGCTATGCCGCCGTTGCTGAGCAGGGTAAGGTAGTTGTTATCGGCTTCAGAAAGAATACCGAGTACGGAAGCGGGATATTCAAACTGCTTGAAGATTTCCCCGCTGCCGGTATCAATATAAGCCTGCATGCTTCCGGTCGAACAGATCAGACATTCATGATTGCCGTCCTCATCTGAATAGGAAGATAGATGCAGATCCGTTGCGGAAGAGAGTATGTTGGAAAATTCATGTGACCACAGTTTTTCCTGACCGTCCTCTGACCAGCAGGTGATGTACCATTTCATCGGATGATAGTATTTAAAATTTTCAGTGGCATAGGATTCAACGGACGTGTCATAATCGGCAACGATGATATTTCCGTTTTCAGCAAACAGTAATTCGACAGGATATATGAATGATTCAGGCAGAACTGTTCTGCTGTCACTTTCCGTCAGGATGACGGAATAGGAACCGTCTTCGTTGGATACGCTGCGCAGGATCCGGCTGCCGTCATCTGAAACCTGCATACAGTATGCGTATTCCTGCGGCTGGGAATACGTGCCGATGATATTCCCGCTGTTATCGATGTCATAAATAGCAGAGCCGGTATTGAATATACAGCCGCCGCTGTAACATGTGACGTTGCCGATTCGTGCCGGCAGGACAGTTTCATACAGAACTTCGCCGTTTTTCTGATCATAGAGAAACACATCCTGGTCATGATAGGCAAGAAGATCATTGTCCGGGTTCTGCAGGACATTCATGTATTCATGGAGAGGAACGGTATTGATGATCTGGCCGCTGATCATATCGAAATATGTCAACCGGCTGTCCATATCAAAAGTGACCAATACTGTTTTTGAGGAATCCATCCAGAAGTCGCGGATGACAGTCTCCGAACTGTATTTATCGACAGCAAAATATCTGGCGTTCTGATTTGTAGTGAGATAGGAACCGATTGCCTGGGCCAGAGCTGATTCAGCCTGGGCAATGACCGGTCTTTCATTGCCTTCCTTGGGCAGGGCTTCCAGTGCAAGCTGGATGGCCAGGATCCTGTCCTGATCATTCAATGCTTCCAGAGACCCGAAGGACAGATACTGCGATTCGTTGATCTGTGCCTGCTTCAGGTTTTCGCTGATGCGGATATTGGACCATACCAGCCAGGCAATAGCCGCAAATGACAGCACACCTGCAAATGCAGAAATGGCAAGCAGCCGTTTCTGACGGTACTGCCGGGCTCTTTGCACGAGTTCGTCATATGAACAGCCGAGAATGACAGCCGCAAGCCGGGGCAGTTCCAGTTTTTTCGCTTTATTGAACGGCATCCGGTAGTCGCATGACAGCGGCTCCAGAGGAATTCTTTCTTCCTGCTCAATGCCGTTCTCATCCGTATATGTTTCAATCCGGTATGTCAGACGTTCCGGCAGGACATCTTCCGGTTCGCCTTCGGAAATGACAGTCAGGACATGATCCTGGTCATGTGTTTCCAGGAACAGTTCGATTTCTCTTTGTACCCAGCGGGATTCCGCGGTGTGAGGGGAACAGATGACAATCAGATAATCCGACTGGGCAAGAGCGGTCTCGATGTCATTGCTTAGATTGCTGGAAAGGGGCAGTTCATCCTTGTCACGGAAGATCCGTTCGATCTTTTTGATTCCCGAACTTTTCTGAATTGCCTCGGGAATACGAAAATGCTCGAGCTGCCGCTGTACTTCCGAAGCCACAGCGATATCCCGTTCAGTATGCCGGTATGATATGAAAGCATTGTAGTGAGTGATCATAAATCCATTATAAGGGAAGGAAGCATCTGCTTTAGATATGAATGTTGAAAAGAATCCAATATAAAGTTGTACTTTAATAAACAAAAAGTATAACTTTATATTTGTTATGGAACGAAAGCCGATAGAAATGATCAGAAAGATACTGAAAGTAATATGTGCTGTCTGCTTCTGCTGGTTTCTGCTGCCGCTGTCACATTTCATACTGAATATCGGCAACATTACCGGCATGGCGGTGTTTGCGGCTTTTTATTTCTGCATTGACCGTTATGAGCAGATGAAGAAGTGGCTGAAAGAGAAATGGGCTTTTGTTCTTGGAAAGATACTGATCACTGTATGCGTATTGTTTCTGACCGGCATTTTTGTCACTGCCGGAGTGTTGAGTGTCAAGATGCTGAGCAGCTTCAATACTGCACAGGAATACAATGGGGAAACGGTAATTGTACTGGGCTGCGAAGTGCGGAAAAACACACCCAGCAGAATGCTGACGGAACGGCTGCGGGCAGCTTATGCCTTCCTGACGGATCATTCTGATGCTAAGTGTGTTCTTTCCGGCGGGCAGGGTTCCAATGAGAATATCAGCGAAGCAGAGGCGATGTATGTCTGGCTGACAGAAAACGGCATTGATGCTGAGAGACTGTATCTGGAAGACCGGTCGACATCGACAAAGGAAAATCTGGCATTTTCGCAGGAAGTCATTGATAAAAATGGTCTGAATCCGGATGTCGTGATCATCACCAGCGGCTTTCATGAATACCGGGCGGGACTGATTGCCGATACCCTGGGCATGAACCACAAGGGGTATGGTTCCCATACTGCCTGGTGGCTGATGCCGACCTTCGCAGTCAGGGAAATGTATGGAATTCTGTATCAGTATGTGACACAGTAAATGAATCTGAATATCAAATAAAGCAAATAACAAAATTATTTTGCTAAAACTTTGCTAATTGTGAAATGAATTTGCAAAAAACTAAATATAAAGCAAAATAGTTTGCTAAAATTTGCTAAATGATCTAATATTTTGATAAATAGTAGAGGGTTTAGCAAAATGCTTGCAGAAGAATTAGTAGAATTAGCAAATAAGATAATCAGTTTAAAAGCCGAAACGCAAAATATTGAAGTTAAGGCTGCTCACGAAGGCTGTCCGAAAAGATTGTATGATACTCTGTCCAGTTTCTCAAATCAGAATGATGGAGGAGTGATTGTCTTTGGCCTTGATGAACGGCAGAACTTTCAGGCGACGGGAGTATATGATCTGCAGGATCTGCAGAAAAAAGTAACTGAGCAATGCATGCAGATGATTCCGCCTGTAAGGGCAGTTTTCACTGTGGCCGAACTAAAAGGAAAACCAATATGTTCGGCCGAAATACCTGCTGTTGAATTGACAGAAAGACCTTGTTATTACTCCGGCGTAGGAAGGGCAAAAGGCTCATATGTGCGGGTAGGAGATGCAGATTTACAAATGACAGATTATGAAATCTATTCATATGAGACTTTCAGAAACCATACTCATGATGATGAGAGAGTCATTGAGCGGGCAGAAATTGCACTGCTCGATCAAGATAAAATCAACTCTTATGTATCAAAGATGAAAGAAGAACGACCAGGTTTTTCAAAACTGGATACAGAACAGACGTATGAAATGCTGGGAATTACTCGCAAAGGAATCCCAACACTGGCGGCAATTATGAATTTCGGAATCTTTCCGCAGGGCTATCTTCCTCAGCTTGCAATTACTGCTGTAGTTGTTCCGGGAAAGGAAATCGGCGATGTTGGTCCGCATGCGGAAAGATTTCTGGATAATAAAAGAATCGAAGGCACATTGTCCGAAATGCTGGAAGAAGCAATTGCTTTTTGCCGCAGAAATATGAAAAACAAAGTAATAATTGATTCCAAAACCGGAAGGAGAACAGATAAAACCGAATACCCTGTACAGGCAATCAGAGAAGCAGTTCTGAATGCTTTGATTCATCGGGATTACAGTCAGTTTACAGAAGGAACACCGATTCAGATCAATCTGTTTACAAACCGCATGGAAATTCACAGTCCCGGGGGATTATATGGCAATATGACGATAGAAGATCTTGGTAAGGCAAGGCCGGATCTTCGTAATCCCGTATTGGCAACGATGTCAGAATTCATGCTGAAAACAGAGAATCGCTATTCAGGCATACCTACGATTCGAAGAGAGATGGCAGAGGCAGGACTGCCGGAACCGGAATTTGTAAACAAAAGAAATGAATTTGTTGTTATTCTGCATAACGAATTTCAGAAGAAAACACCTGTGGACATCAAAGACAGCAGAAAGCAGGAATCGGACCTGCTGGAATTCTGCAAAATTCCAAGATCCCGCAGAGAAATCACGGATTATCTTGGAATCAAAACGGTTTTTTATGCAATGCAGAAATATGTACAGCCTCTGTTAGAAGAAGGAAAACTGACAATGACAATGCCAGACAAACCAAAAAGCCATGGTCAGAGGTATGTGACTGAAAATCTGGATAACTGAAACCAAGCCCGGTAATCGTGCCGGCAGAGAATACCTGGAAATCTTATGGAAAAGAGCATTGAGGAACTTCAGGAAATCATCAGGCAGAAAAACCAACGTATCAATGATCTGGAAAACCAGCTCAGGGAACATGGAATTTTTGTTGTGGATTCGGAAAAGAAGCTCTCTGCAGAAGATAAGGTCAAAGTCTTTATGATTCACCTGCAAAAGGATGCAAAACGAATGACATCTTTTTACACATAACCAAAAAAACGGGGTCCGGTCAACCGGACCCCGATTATTATCTCAGTGGTTATGCTGCAGCAGCGGCTTTCTGTTCCGCTCTGATCTGCTTTACATACTTGTTGGTATTGAATGCATACAACAGCTGGGCTGTCATAGCCACCCAGATGAGCGGTTCGCACCAGCATACAGCATCATATCCGAACATCGGGATGAAGATATAGACAAACAGGATCTTGCCGACCAGTTCGATCACGGAGGAGATCATCGGAATCAGTTTTGAACCGATACCCTGCAGGGCAAATCTGGTCTGAATCAGAACACCGAGGATCGCATAGAACGGTCCGACAATATACAGCATCTTGGAACCGTTGCGGATGATTGTCGGGTTGGTGGATCCGCTGATCAGTTTGACCATGGCCGGAGCGCAGGTGAACAGGAATGCGGAAACGATGGCTGCCACAACAAAGTCATAGATGTAGGCATCCCGCATGGCTCTGAGAATTCTGTCGCCCTGGTTGGCGCCTTTGTTCTGGGAGATGAATGCGGATACGGCAACACTCATGGACATGAACGGCATGTTGCAGAACATGTACAGCTTTCTGGCTGCGACATGGCCGGCAATGATTTCCGTGCCGAGGCTGTTGATACCGGACTGCAGGATAATGGATCCGACAGACACGATGGATCCCATCAGCGCCATGGCATAGCCCTGACCGCCGACATCCTGAAACAGTTCGGTTTCGAACTTGAAGTGTCTTGGTTCAGGTACAAGGATCTGGGAGTATTTCAGAATATAGATAATACAGAGGACAACAGAGACACCCTGTGCCAGTACGGTCGCAATCGCGGCACCGGCAACACCCATATGGAATGTTGTGATGAACAGTACATCCAGGAAGATGTTGAGCAGGGAAGAAATGATCAGGAAGACCAGAGGCATGACAGAGTTGCCGATGGCTCTTAACATGCAGGATGCCAGGTTGTAGGCAAACATGACGATCAGACCCAGTCCGATAATGTGGATATAGGTATGGGATTCTTCGATGATCTCGGCTGGTGTGTGGATCAGCTGCAGCAGCGGCTTGAGGCCTATGATACACAGCAGTGTCAGCACGACGCAGGTTACGGCGCCGATCATGATCGATGTGGCTACGGCCTTCTTGATCCGTTCTTCATCGCCGGAACCGAATGCACGTCCGCAGACGATTGAGAATCCGTTGCCCAGACTGTTGCAGAACTGGACAAGCATTTCGAATACAGCCGCGCAGGCACCGATGGCAGCCAGGGAATTCTCGCCCAGGAAGTTGCCGACGATGGCGGTGTCAACAGCGTTGTATAACTGCTGGAAGATGTTGGAAATCAAGATTGGGATCATGAAGATGATCAGTGACTTCATGATCGGACCATGCAATAGGTCTACCTGTGTTTTCTGTTTCATTGCTCATTTCCTCCGTAATGTTCGAGCATGTTGTACATACCGATGAAATAGAGACCTTTCATGCAGTATGAATGCAGATCGTTGATATGAATCATGGCTGGGGTATGACGCTGCGGTAAGGAAGCATCCGAGAAATCGAGTTCTTCCTGTACCGTATCGCTGTTCCAGGCGATGATTTCCGGATTCAGGATAGCGGCGACGCATAGAATCATTTCCTTCAGGAGTTCCCTGGAAGAAGTGTCTTTGCGCTCTTCCATAAAGGGCAGATAGCGCACCTCGCCGGCGGCGTGGGAGAAGCCGTTGTACAGTCGGCCGTTGATGATCACACCGCAGCCGAAGATCGCCTTGGATGCCTGATAGACGACCGTGATGTTTTTACGGTCCGGATCTTCGTTGCAGAAGCCGATCGCCGCGACATTGACGTCGTTTTCGATGACATAGGGCACATGGAAGTTCTCTTCGATCCAGGAAGCGATGTCCATGGAGAAGATTTCACCGTTGGTAATGATACCGTTGGCACATACGCCCGGTGTGCTGATGAGGATCATATCCGTGTCCGGATAGCGGTTCATCATCGCTGTCAGTTCCTCGTGAAGATAGGCATCGTCCATCTCGGCAAAAGCTTTCTCATAGGTGTCGGAAACTTCACCGCTCAGATCCATGCGGAAGGTGCGGGAGAGAAAACCCTGTTCTGTCCGTTTGACGTCCACTGCCAGAAAATGCCGGTAGGCGGGATTCAGGACATAGTGATGGGTTTTTCTGCCGACCGCGGTACCGGATTTCTCAGCCAGAAAGATTTCTCCTCTTTCTTCCAGAAGACGGATGACATTGATAATCGATCCGTGGGAAAGGCCGGTTTCCCGGCGGATCCTGTTCATAGATAAAATACCGCCGGCATAGAAACATTTCCGGACAGTCTTGATGTTCTCGTTTTTCAGGTCTGCACCGCGGGCCATATCTATATACTAAAGAGAAAACAGAAGAAAAGCAACAAAAAGTCACGAATTGACTTAATTGTTTTCCCGTTGTTCTTTTTTGCCGGTTTAGACTATCATGAAAACAGGAGAATAATCATATGAAAAACATCATTCAAGGCACTTTTGATACACAGATCACTTCCCACGACTGGGGCTGCGGCACTGCCCGCATGTTTGTTCATTTCGATCAGCCGCTGGACGGTCTTTCAAAGGATGACATCTCGGTTACAGAACATAAGATGACAACAGACTTCACGAAGTTCCCGGAATTCCCGATTATCGAAGTCAGACTGCCGCGAACAGTTCTTGATGTATATCTCGTCGACGAGAAGGGAGAAAAGACAGAGAATCCTTCCAAAGAAGCAGTCATTGAAATGGATGTCACGCCTTCGGAAGGTTCACCGCTGCTCTTCAGCATGCATACCCAGTTCAATACCTGGTCGAAACCGTACGAACTGATCGTAGAGCTGAAGGAAGGACATACTGTGACAAGCCGCGGCGAAACAGTCGATACAGTCACCGTTGATCCGGTGGAAAGAGGGCATGTGACAGAAGCGGATGCCATGAACATGAACCGTTTCGAAGCATCTGACGGTGTCGCATATGACTATGTCAGTTATGAGCCGGAAGGAGGATCTGACCGTCTGGTCGTCTGGCTGCACGGTCTGGGTGAAGGCGGAGTGAAGGATACCGATCCGTATGTCACCTGCATTGCCAACAAGGTCGTTTCCCTGATCGGTAAGGAATTCCAGGAAACTGTCGGCAAGGCCAATGTTCTTGTGCCCCAGTGTCCGACTTTCTGGATGGACAATACCGGCACGGGTGAAAGCCTCTTCGGCGGCAGGATCAAGGCCGACAACACATCATTCTATTCCGCTTCCCTGGTGGAACTGATCAAGGCGTATCAGAAGAAGCACAATATCAGGAAGACCGTGATCTGCGGCTGTTCCAACGGCGGCTTCATGACCTTGCTGCTGAGCATGGATCATCCCGAACTGATGGATGCCATCGTACCCATCTGCGAGGCAGTGCCGGATGCGTCGATCACTGACGGACAGATCAGCCGCGTCAAGGATCTGCCGATGTATTTCGTCTACTCCGAAGATGACGATATCGTCGATCCGACCCTGCATGAAATACCGACATTGAAACGCCTGAAGGAAGCCGGGGCAGACAAGGTCCATGTATCGACAACAAAGCATGTCGTCGATACCTCGGGAAAATACAAGGATGCCAAAGGCAATCCGCACAAATACAGCGGTCACTGGTCATGGATCTATTTCTTCAACAACGAATGCAGCGCAGACGGTCTGAAGGCCTGGGATTTCATCAAAGACAATCTGAAGTAAAAGATACGGCAGTTTTGGTGTATGATGTTTGGGTGAAAGTCTGGAGGTAGCAGTTTATGCCAAAGAAAATACAAAGACCAGCCATCATCACTGCCGTGCTGCTTGCGGTCTTCCTGCTGTTTACGATCCTGGCCAAAACCGTGGACGTGCAGCCAATCGGACCGATGAATACAGAAGTGGGCTTTGCCGCAGTAAACGGGGCAATATTCAAAACACTCGGAGAAAGCAAGTTTTTCTATATCCTTTCAACGATCGGCGGCCTGATCAGTCTGTTGACAGCCGGCCTGTTTGCCGGTATCGGTGCTTATCAGTGGTACAAGAGACACGATCTGATGAAAGTTGACAAGAATATCCTGGCGATGGGAGGAATCTTCCTGATCGTGATCATCCTGTATGTCCTGTTCGACAAGGTTCCTATCAACTACCGTCCGGTGCTGGAAGACGGGGCTCTGGAAGCTTCCTATCCGTCCACCCACACCCTTCTGGCCTGCGTGATCATGGGCTGTGCCCTGATTGAGTGCCGTGAAGTCGTGACACGGAAACAGGCGCTGCAGTATATCGAATGGTTCTGCTATGCCGTGATCGGCATTACCGTTCTGAGCAGATTGCTTGCCGGTGTTCACTGGTTCACCGACATCATCGGCGGCCTGATCCTCAGCGCGGCGCTTCTCTTCCTGTATTACACCGCGGTTGTATATTTCCGGCCGGCAAAGAAGAAAAAGAAAAAGAAGACGGCAGAAACAGCAAATATAAATTGACGGAAAGTGTGCGTTGATATATGATTATCACGCACGCTTTTTGTGTGCGCATGCGTGGGAGGATGACGCAAACATCCGTGAACCACTGCATGTGGAAAATCTATAGAAAAGGAGAAACCACATGGCAAGAAAGAAAATTGCTAAAATCTGCAAACTGCAGTTCCCAGGCGGCGGAGCCAAACCGGGTCCTGCACTCGCTTCTGCCGGCATCAACATGCCGCAGTTCTGCACAGACTTCAACGCCAAGACACAAGACCGCAAGGGCGACATCGTCCCGGTCATCATCACAGCGTATGAAGACAAGACCTTCGATTTCGTGATCAAGACAACACCGGCTGCAGTTCTTCTGAAGAAGGCAGCAGGCATTGCCAAGGCTTCCGGAACACCGAACACCGTCAAAGCCGGCAAGATCACAGAAGCTCAGCTGAGAGAAATCGCTGAGTACAAGATGCCGGACCTCAACGCCAACGACGTTGAAGGCGCGATGAGAATCGTTGCCGGCACAGCCAAGAACATGGGCATCGAGATTGAGGGGTGGAACTAATGGCAGGCAAGAAGTTTGAAGCTGCGAAAGCACTGGTTGACCGCTCCAAGGTCTACAACTATAAAGAAGGCATTGCTCTGGCAAAGAAGACAAACTGGACAAAGTTCGATGCATCTGTAGAAGTATCCTTTGTTCTGAATGTTGACCCGCGTCAGGCAGACCAGAACATCCGTGGTGCGATCGTTCTGCCGAACGGCAACGGTAAGACACAGAGAGTCCTGGTTATCACTCAGGGTGCCAAGCTTGAAGAAGCTACAGCAGCCGGCGCAGACTTTGTCGGCGGCGCTGACAAGATCGAAGAGATCCAGAAGGGCTGGCTCGATTTCGACAAGATCGTTGCCACACCGGATATGATGGGTCAGTTAGGTAAACTGGGCCGTCTGTTAGGTCCGAAAGGCCTGATGCCGAACCCGAAGACAGGCACAGTCACAATGGATGTTGCAAAAGCAGTTGACGACATCAAGAAGGGTAAAGCTGAATACCGTGTTGACAGAGACGGCAACGTCAACGTCATGATCGGTAAGTGCTCCTTCACTGATGAACAGCTGGCTGAAAACTTCAAGACTCTGTATGATCAGATCCTGAAGGTCAGACCGAACAGCGTCAAGGGCGGATACATCAAGAGTGTCACACTGTCCACAACAATGGGCCCGGGCATCAAAGTATCCATCGACTAATCAAGAAAGAAATGGGATTGGTTTGCGGAATCCCATTTTTCTTTTTCAGACAATGTTCACATTGCATACGGATTGTTTTCAGATAAGGGGAATACTATTGAAACCGTCAGATGAGGAGCACATCTGATCATAATAATAAACATTCATAATTCTTTCCCCCTCAATTCAGAATCAGAATGTAATAATACCGCCGGCAGGCGGTTTTCATTATAATTGAAGAGAATAAACAGAAAGACAGGTACAGATGATGCTGAACAAGGAACGAATGAACAAGGTGCTGGACAAGCTGGATGCGCCGGCAATGCTGGTAAGCGACCCGCTTGCGGTATATTATCTGACAGGAAAATGGATCTTCCCAGGCGAGAGGTTTCTTGGCCTGCTGCTGAAAGAAGGAAAAGAACCGGTGCTGTTTGTCAACAGCCTGTTCCGCTTTGATGAAGAGATCGGTGTCCGGAAGGTCTACTTCAGCGATACCGACGATATTACGGTACTCGTCAAAAATGAAATTGATTCAAACGAAGTGTTGGGTGTCGACAAGATTTTGCCGGCAAGATTCCTTCTGCCGATGATCCATCAGCAGATTGCCAGGGATATCATCAACGGATCACCGGCGGTGGATCATACCAGAGCAGTCAAGGACGCACAGGAAATTGCATTGATGAAGGAATCCTCCCTGATCAACGACAGAGCCATGGCACAGTTTAAAAAACTGATCCATGCCGGTGTGACGGAAAAGGAAGTGGCGGATCAGACGCTTGCCATCTACAAGAGCATGGGAGCCGGGGCATTCTCATTCCCGTCCATCGTCGCATTCGGAAAGAACGCTGCCGATCCCCATCATATGCCGGATGACACAATCCTGCAGGAAGGGGACACCGTATTGTTCGACGTCGGCTGCAAATATCACGGCTACTGTTCGGATATGACCCGGACATTCTTCTATAAAAAGGAACCGACAGAGGAACAGAAGAATATCTATAACCTGGTCAGACGCGCCAATGAAGAAGCCGAGGCAATGATCAGACCGGGTGTAAGACTCTGCGACATCGACAGCAAAGCCCGCAACATCATTACAGACGGCGGCTACGGTCCTGACTTCACCCACCGTCTGGGACATTTCATCGGCATCGAAGACCATGAATACGGAGACGTATCACAGGCTTTCACGGATCCGGTACAGCCGGGCAACATCTTCTCCATTGAACCCGGTATCTATCATCCATCCATTCTTGGATGCCGTATTGAGGACCTCGTTCTGGTAACAGAAGACGGACATGAAGTGCTGAATCATTATCCGCACGAAATAGAAATTATTGAGTAATCAAAAATGCTGCTTCTGTGAAGAAGCGGCATTTTCTTACATATATTCCTTAAGGAAGCGCATGACATTGCCATAGGCAATAGCCTGGATTTCCTCTTCGCTGAAGTTTTTCTCCCGCAGCCCGCGGATGAAATTCTGTGCCTGTTCCGGTGCCAGGATATCATATTCCGTTTTCTCAGCATAATAAGCACCGAAGTCGAAACCGCAGGCAACGTGTTCAACACCGACAAGATCGGCGATATATCTGGCATGTTTCGCAAGATGGCGGGCATCCTGTTTCGCGGGATCGTCATCAATGAACATGTTGCAGGCGTTCAGTCCGATCAGACCGCCCTTGCCTGCCAGTGCCCGCATCTGCTGGTTGGTCAGATTGCGCTCCACCGTACACAGCGATTTGGCATTGGAATGGGTGGCGATGATCGGCAGGCTGCTTGTGTCGAGAATGTCCCAGAATGCTTTTTCGTTGGCATGGGATACATCGACGATCATGTGCAGGTCATTCATGACCCGTACCGCTTCCCTGCCCATTTCGGTAAGTCCTCTTGCCGGATCGCCGCTGTTGCCGGTTGCCAGATCATTCTGATCATTCCATTCCAGGGAACCGATACGGTTGCCCTGATCATAGAGCCACTGGATTTTCTCTTTGACATTGTCATGGATGCCGCACATGCCTTCAACGGTCATCAGAAACATGGTTTCCTTTGGATCCTCGGTCAGATCTTCCTTTGAAAGAATCAGGGAATAGCCGGATGAAAGAATGTCCTCTTTGACCATCCGCACACATTTTTTCATATCTTCCCAGGATTCACTGCCGGCAAAGAAGGAGGCGGCGCTCGTCCAGGCGATTTCACCCTTGGCAAAGCGGGAATGCCAGTCATTTCGGAGCACGGAACGTTTTCCGTTTTTATATGCAGGGCGGATTGCTTCGGCCAGATCCGCATGCAGATCGAATATTCTCATAGTCATTTCTCCTCGTCATGTCCAGTATACATTCGATTATGAGTCAATGAAGATTTTTTGCCGGATATGTGACAGAATGAAAGTGTGATAAAGGAGAATACAAGATGGATCCGAATGTTGTGAAACGAAATGATCTGCTTGCGCAGAAAGTCATCAAAGGCCTGAAGTCCCGCAACATGACAGGCTACTATGTACAGACAAAAGAAGAAGCACTGAAACTGGCGCTGTCACTGATTCCAGAAGGCAGCACCGTCACCATGGGCGGCGGCATGAGCGTCAACGAAATCGGACTTGTCGATGCCCTGAAAAACGGCAACTACAATTATATCGATCGTGAAGCAGCCGAAGACAGAAGAGCGGCGATGCTGCAGGCATATGATGCCGACTTCTTCCTTGCCAGTTCCAACGCCATTACCGATGACGGTGTTCTGGTAAATATTGACGGCAACGCCAATCGTGTATCGGCAATCGCCTACGGTCCGAAAAAGGTATTGATGATTGTTGGCATGAACAAGGTATGCAGCGATGTCGACAGTGCCATGAAAAGAGCCAGAAACGTCGCCGCACCGATCAACAACCAACGATTCAACGGCAACAATCCCTGCACAAAAACAGGTACCTGCGCCAACTGCAAATCCCCGGATACGATCTGCTGCCAGTTCCTGGTAACCAGATATTCCAGACATCAGGACAGAATTCATGTCATTCTTGTCAACGAGCCGCTTGGTTTCTGATAATATGTTGTTATAAAGAACATGAACGCATGGGCAATTCAGGTGCCGGAATCATGTTCTGCCTGTAACATAAGCAAAGAGTTTTAGTATAATCTGGAGAAAACCATGGACAAAGATGAGATTAAAAAGAATTTGTATGAAGCTGACAGTCCAAAGGAAATACAGGAAATTCTGAGTGGATTAGGCTTCGAAAGCTCCGATGAAGAAGCGGCCAGACTGTTTGAAGAGATCCAGCTGTTCCATTCGTCTGAAACAGAGGTACTTTCAGAGGATGAACTGGCTGCAATCAGCGGCGGCCGCGACTATGCCAAAGACGGCTGTGCTGCAACAGTTGAACCGGGCAGCGACTGCTGGGGAGAAGACGGCGGCTGCGTCGCAATTCATTACAGTTACTCTCACCCGCCTATTGCATACCGATGCAAGAAATGCGGCACATATTTATACAGGTTCAAACAGGAACCGGGCAGCATATTCAAATACGGACTGAGATGCCGCAAATGCGGTGCAACTTACATTGAAATTGAATTTGCTCCGTGAGTATTGCCCACACTGTATTCAACCAATAAACCAAAAGAAAGGGGCTGTAACGAATAGGTAATTGATGATCACTCATCAGTCACCTTGAGGTTACACCTATATTCATGTTCAACTATGCATGATTTTTCTGTTTCCAGGTGTTTTCCGGCATTATAAAAACAACTTCTGCACTTTTTATCCTTTTCAGGAAAGCAGCGATCTAAGCTTTTTATAGTGATATTTCTTCAGATTGAACCCGATGCAGACCAGATATATCTCGTTTTCCACATTCTCAAACCCATGTCGGTGAACCCGTACATAATTCCAGTCGTTCTTGATGATCCCAAACGTTCCTTCTGCCTGTATGCACCTCTGCTCTCTGAGTTGTCTTCCGGCCGCACTGTCCAGCCTTTCCCTGGCTGCTTCTCGAAGTTCATCCAAAACAACATTGATCTTTACCTGTCTGTTTCCTTTGGACTTTTTTCTGTATGGGCATCGGTTGCACGTCTTACATTCATATATCTGGTCAATACTCAGATGATCAGTTCTGTTTGATACCATGTCGAACTGATATATGAATTCTCTTCCCTTCGGACATAACAGTTTTCCGTTCTCTTCATGAAGCAGGTTCTCTTTTCTGAACTTCTGTTTCCTGAATTCTGCTGTCTTCTCTTTTTCATACTGCTGGTATTTTATATACGCATCTGTCTGATGGATCGCACACCACATGTAATTGTCATATGATCCATATCCCGCATCTGCCACGATGATCCCCGGCAATTCATCATACCGTTTCTGATATCCTTCCATGAACGGTATGAATGTCCGGCTGTCTGTCCTGTCATTTCCTACTCTGATGTGCCGTATATATTCATCGCTTTCCCCAAGCTGGATGTTATATCCGGGCTTGAACACGCCGGTATCCATATAGTAGTCATACTTCATATGCACAAACGTCGCATCATGATCGGTCTTACTGTAGCTGTTGCGGTCTTCTCCGCATATCTCTATCTTTTCAAGACATTCTTCGATCTTCCCTGTATGTTTCCTTAATTCATCATATGACCTCTGGATCGATGTTTTTCTTTTCCCTTTGCCATATACAAAACGGATCTCTCTTTCTTCGCAGTACTGTAATACCTTTACTGCGAATCCATTCAGATGATCAGGTATCAGTTCTTTATACTCATATTTCAGACCCGTGTCTTTTTCGATGGAACAGATCGCTTCCTGAACATGAGCCATACTCTTCTTCAGAGTTTTCTCTGCTGTCTTTTTCCACACGAAAGTGAACTTGTTCGCATTGGCTTCCAGCATCGTTCCATCCAGGAAAAGAATACGTGTATCTGCCTTTGACTTGCGGCAGATGATCTCCGTGATCTCTGTGAATATATCTGACATGTTTCCTTTCAGCCGATTGTTTATGAATCTTTGAAAGGCCATGTGTGACGGACGTTCTTCTTCACTCAGATAGATGAACCGGATATCTGTACGGCACTTTTCTTCCATCTGTCTCAGACTGTAGACCTGGTTCATATACGCGAACAGCACTGTCTTCATCATCATGCGGTCATTATGTCCCTGATTGCCTTTGTGCTTTTTCAGGTATTTATTCAGATTAACCTCCCTAACGACCTCAAGAAATGACCACATCGGATCAGTCTCATCGATCTTTATTGACAGATCCAGTGGTAATTTCAGCTGTTCCGCGCTATAATCCAGTTGCGAGTTGGGATTATAGTTTGGATAT
>CACYXJ010000046.1 GCA_902778375.1 uncultured Erysipelotrichaceae bacterium | reverse complement strand
CTATTCCGAGCGCAGAGCTGCGACCGGAATAGGACGATGTGAAATCAACGGAAACAGGATATAATAGAAAAGATATCGGATAACGGAAAAGATATCGGAGGTGGACTATGGGCTGCAATCATGTAGCAATCATCATGGACGGAAACGGACGCTGGGCGAAAGCGCAGGGTCTGCCGCGGACTGCCGGTCATATGGCCGGTTCGGACAATGTCCGTACCATTGCCATTGCGGCAAATGAACTGGGAGTGAAGTATCTGACACTCTATGCCTTTTCCACGGAAAACTGGAAACGTTCCCAGGACGAAGTCAGCTACATCATGAAGCTGCCGTCAGTCTTCTTCAAGAAATACATGCAGGAGTTCCTCGACAGAGGCTACCGCATGAATATCATCGGCGAACTGGACCAGCTGCCGAAAGCGACGGAAAAGGTCCTGCGCGATGCCATGGAGGAGTCGAAGAACAATACCGGTCTGAACCTGAACATCTGCATGAACTACGGCTCGCAGCGCGAGATCGTCCTGGCGGCCAATGCCTATGCGAAGGATGTCCTGGAAGGAAAGAGGGAGCTCGGCATCGACACCGGGGATTTCGAACAGTATCTGATGACCCGTGATTTCCCGCCGGTCGATCTTCTGATCCGCACCAGCGGCGAACTGCGCATCTCCAACTACCTGCTCTGGCAGATCGCCTATGCCGAACTGGAATTCGTGCCGGAATCCTGGCCGGAGTTCACACCGGAAGTACTGAAGAGATGCCTTGATGAATTCGCATCCCGCGACCGCAGATTCGGAGGTGTGACAAATGAGTAAGAAAATGCTGATCAAGACCCTGGTGGGTCTCGCCATGGTGGCTGTCGTCGTTCCGATCTTCTGGTTCGGCGGCATTCCCATGCATATCCTTCTCAACGGAATGGCTGCTGTCGGATGCTGGGAGGCGGTATCGCTGAACCGTTCCGAGAACAACTGGTTCCTTGCGGCCATTGCCTATGCCGTGACAGCGGTCATGATCTATACACCGATGAACTGGCTTCCGGCGGTCATGATGCTGTGGCTGACACTGCTGTTCTTCATCGAACTGGTCGACGGCAAGATCAATTCCGATTTCGTCGTATATACTTATGCCATTACCGTATTGATCATGGCTGCCATCCGCTGCGTCTTTCATCTCTATACCTTTGAGGGGATCCGCTGCATCTGGTACATCTTTTATATCGGCCTGACGGCATTCGGCTGCGACACCGCCGCCTATTTTGTCGGCAGCTTCATGGGCAAACACAAGATGATTCCCCATGTTTCCCCCAACAAGACATGGGAAGGGGCGATCGGCGGCTATCTGATCGCTGCCGCGATTTCGCTTGTCTTCGGCCTTAAGGTACTGACGACGCTGCCGTCTTCGCTGGTCATCACCGCTTCCTTGATACTGCCGTTTGTCGCCCAGGTCGGCGACCTGAGTTTCTCCTCAATCAAGCGGCATTTCGAGATCAAGGACTTCGGCAATCTGTTTCCTGGACACGGCGGCGTGCTGGACAGAGTCGACAGCATCATCTTCTGTCTTGTCGTGTTCAACGGCCTGATGATTCTCTGGGGGATCTGATCCATGAAAAAACTGACACTTCTGGGAGCGACCGGATCGATCGGCACACAGACCGTCGACATCGTCCTCCAGCATCCTGAATTATTTGAAATCACCGCATTGAGCGCGGGACATAACATTGCCGGACTGAAGAAGATCCTCGAGGATATCCCGGCGAAAACCGTCTGCGTCAGCGAGGAACGCGATGCCGAAACGCTGCGCGGCGAATATCCGGATATCACATTCGTGTCCGGCGACGAGGGACTCTGCACGCTGGCGGCGGCGGATGACTATGATCTGCTGGTCAATGCACTGGTCGGATTCGTCGGTTTTCTGCCGACCCTCAAAGCCATCGAAAGCGGCCACGATGTCGCCCTGGCAAACAAGGAGACACTGGTCTGCGGCGGCGCCCTGATCGATAGGGCCCTGAAGCAGTACGGCCGTGTCCTCTATCCGATCGACAGCGAACACAGCGCCATTTTCCAGTGCCTGCAGGGAAACAAAAAAGAGCAGGTCAAGAGACTGATCATTACCGCTTCCGGCGGATCGTTCCGCAATCTGAAGCGCGATGAACTGAAAGATGTCACTGTCGAACAGGCCCTGGCCCATCCCAACTGGTCGATGGGTGCCAAGATCACGATCGACAGCGCCAATATGATGAACAAGGGATTCGAAGTCACAGAAGCCCACTGGCTGTTCGATCTTCCGTATGAGCAGATCGATGTCGTCATGCATCCGGAATCGATCGTCCATTCGATGGTCGAATACTGCGACCACAGCGTCATCGGCCAGCTCGGCGCTCCCGACATGCGGCTGCCGATCCAGTATGCCCTGACATGGCCGGACCGTTATTTCTACCGGCAGGACGAACCGCTGGATCTTACGAAGGTCGGAACGCTGCATTTCAGCGCTCCCGACATGGAACGCTATCCGCTTCTGGCGCTTGCCTATGAAGCCGGAAAGAAGGGCGGCAATCTCGGGGCTGTCATGAACGCCGCCAACGAGATGGCAAACCAGGCGTTCCGCAACAAGGAGATCCCGTTTCTGATGATCGAGGATATCGTCATCGACGCCGTTCATACCGTTCCGTATAAGGAACTGGAAACCGTGCAGGATCTGATCGACGCCGATGCCTGGGGCAGACAGTTTGCCCTGGATAAAATCAGGAGTTACAAGGAATGACAATTATCTATTTTCTCCTGCTGCTGTCAGTGATCATAATCATTCACGAAGCCGGACATCTTCTGGCGGCGAAGAAATTCAATGTCTACTGCTATGAATTCTCATTCGGAATGGGACCGCTGCTGTGGCAGAAAAAAACAAAGGAAACCAAATACAGCGTCCGGGCGATACCGATCGGCGGCTATGTCTCGATGGCAGGGGAAACGGATGCGGATGAACTGTATCCGGATGTTGAAGTCCCGGATGAGAGAAGACTGATCAACCGTCCGTGGTGGCAGCGGATCATCATCCTGCTGGCCGGGGTGACGATGAACTTCCTGCTGGCCTGGGTGATCTTCTCGGTCGTCTATCTTTCCCAGGGTGTGTATACCGAATCACCGCCGGCTGTCGTCGGCAGCGTGCGGGAGAATTCGCCCGCGGAAAGAGCAGGCTTCGAGCCGGGTGACATCATCCTCGAGATCCGCAAGGAAGACGGGGACAGTGTCAGACCGAAGACGTTCATGGACATGCAGACATTCTATATCGACGATACCGAAGTCGCGACCTACGTCATCGAAAGAAACGGCCAGCAGCTGGAACTGCAGGTGACCCCGGAATTCAATGAAGAACAGCAGACATATCTGATCGGTATCACCAGCGGCGATGTAGTCGTAAAGGAAGTCAATTTCCTGAACTGCTGGTACTATGGTGCCAGGGAGATGAAGGACATCACTTCCCTGATGATCAGAACGATCACCAATCTCTTCCGCGGTATCGGTCTGAACCAGCTGTCAGGTCCGGTCGGCATCTACCAGGCAACGGAGACATATGCCTCCTTCGGCCTGCTGAGCCTGCTGTTCCTGATGGCCCAGCTCTCGCTGAATGTCGGCATCTTCAATTTATTGCCGCTGCCGGTGCTTGACGGCGGCCAGGTGGTCATTACCCTGGCGGAGGTCATTACCGGAAAGAAGATGAACGAAAAGTTCAAAATCGGACTGTTCCTGGTTTGCTGGATCGCTTTGATCAGCCTGATGCTGTTCGCGACCTGGAACGATATCACAAGAATTTTCGGATCATAAACAGGAAAGGAAACCGCACGGCTTCCTTTTTGTTATGTTTTCTGTATAAATGTAACATTTCTCAGGCAGAACAGGGAGAGGAATCCTTGCCTGCAGGTCTCTCTGACAAGTATAATTATTCTAATCAGCATATTTGTGGAACTGTACAGGGAAACGGGAACATGGAACCTTATGAAATCGATGACCGCTATCCTGAATATGCCGAACCGTACGAACCGGTAAGGGGAAGAAAGAAGCGGAAAGCACTGAAACTGAACAGTCCGCTCCTGGCAGTTGCGGGAGCGCTTTTGCTGCTGGCAATCCTGTTTCAGCATCCTGTTTCTGTTCCTTTGATGCCGGTGATTCCGCCGCAGGATTCCGTCACACCGAAGCCGCAGCCCAAACCGGAACCGCAGCCGGTGAAGGAGCCCGAACCTGCACCCGAGCCGGAACCGGTGATCGTGGTACCGACGGACGAGCCGTACATACCGCCTTTTATCCCGTATATTCCACCGACCGAACCGGTCATCCCGCCGTTTGAACCTGATATACCTCCGAAAGAGCCCGACAATCCTCCAGATGAACCAGATATACCGCCGGATACACCGGACCCGCCGGTACCTGTACCGGATCCGCCGACAGTCGAAGTGGACCCGGTTGTCGAAGGACCTGACGAAGAAGGAAGTGATTATCCGACCCTGTATTTCGATATGACACTGGTCGGTCTCAAAGGCGGCAAGGCAACTGCCAGAATGTTTGCCGATACCGGCAGCGGTTTTACCGAAATTCCGTATCCTGACGGATTTGACGCACCTGTCTATGATCCGGACATTGAAACAGGAGATGTCTGGAGCGATTATATGATCTGCTTCATCGATCCGCCGCCGGGCGGAGGCATTGCCGGAAAGGCGAAGATCGTCTTTGACATTACTTATCCCGACGGGACAACAGGTACTGTCGAAAGCGAAACACGGCCGGTACATAACGGTACTTATGCCAGAATCGATGAAACATATGACGACGACGGAAGGAAGGATGGCGTGAGCACCAACCCGGAAACCGGTGAAACGCAATACACGATGACATTCGACGTCATCATCGATGACACTCTGGTCAAGGCGGATGAAGTCACAGATGACGGTGACGAACTGTGGCATATGGATTCCTGGAATATATACCACGCTGACAGTATCGAACGGCATACGGATCCTGACGGGACATATCACATGACCTATACCTATGTGTCAGACACTCCGTTCCCGGACGGTGAATATGATTTCTCGCCAAGACCGCTATTCCAGGAAGACGATTACAATTACTGGACACCGTTCAATCTCTACTACTATTTCATCAAGGATGGTTCCGGTACACTGTACAGTCCGTTATTTACGGATGTTTCCCAGGAGCACAACTACAGTGACACAAATGATGATTTCGTCTATCATTTCTCGATCGATCTCAAGGATGCCGATACTTCCCGGCCGATAACCGTGACGCTGATGCGGGAAAGAACAAATGTCGGCCCATGGGATGAAGTAACCGGAAGCACACTGACATACAGCGGATCCGGAACGACATGGACAGGCGAGATCACATATGACATGGATGCCGTGGATCTGGATGGCAGCCGCGGCCTGCTCAACCAGATGCGGTTCGAATGCGAATACTATCTGACCAACGGCATGCATGGATCGATAGTCTCCGATGGAACCGCAAGTCTCTGGTCCTACAAAGGCGATTATGTGACAGCCCAGTCGGCAAAACTGGAAAACGGCATAGTGACGGCTGAATTCAAGGTTGATTCGGAGATTGTCAGAAACTACAGCGAGGACAGTCTGAAGATCGAAGAACTCACGCTCAACAGCGGCGGCAGCAGCTGGGATATCAGCGGCAAAGCCGAACTTTCCGAAGTAGACTACTTCAACGACACACTGACTGTTACCTACAAACTGAACGGCGAAACGCTCGGCACCAACGCAAATGTGACACTGCGGATGCTTTACAGCGATGAAGGCGGAAAGATCGAATGGCGCTCCGGCGACAGTGCCGCTTTCACCACGGTGCTGACGGAACCGGATGTCAGTCTCGATCATGTCTGGTACTGGGGCGAATTCAACGCGCCGATGGGACTGCAGAGAATTGAAGTGGCATATACCGTAACTGCCAATGATGCCCAGGATATCGTTTCCGATGTCAGCCTGACATCCGAGCTGGAACCGGAAAACGGTATTTCGAAGAACGGAATCAGCGGCAGCGGCGCCCTGGCTGCAAATATGGATACCGGCGGTGTCATCTTCTTCAACAGCGCCGATACCTGGGTGCCGAAGATCGTGCTGCACTACAGTCTCGGCGGCGTCGCTCAGGAAAAGACATTCACTTTCACCGGGCAGAAACCCGACAGGCCATTCACGCCGCAGATCGATATTACAGTTGAAAACCAGACCGCCACACTGCGGATCGGCAAGGATTCCGATGACCGTTATGAATACGACATCACGCTCCTGAAAGCCGGCATCGAGTGGGCGAAGAAAGAAGGAAGCAATTACACCGTTCTTTCCGAAAGCGGATTATGGAACAGCTCAGAAACGGACAATCCGGCGCAATTGAGCGGACCGTATTCAGACGCCGGCGGAATCTACTACATACTGAACTATGAAAGCATCGATATCGGAGAACTCAGACCGGCGGAAGCTGACTGCATGAGGATCGCTGTCAGCGCCGAAGGCACGGGTACGGATCCGCATGACGGCACATCGTACGAACTGCTTGGCGGTGTGATGTCATGGAGTGATTTCTTCGATCTTGACTGATGATGACTGGAGGGAATAATCATGAGCGAAAACAAAAAAACAGCCGGCACCGGCACTTACATCGGACTGGCACTTGCACTGATTCTGATCATCCTGCTGGCGAATCCGGCAATCCTGCCGCTTCCCGCCGAGATGAAGGAAAAACTGGCGGAACTGGAAAAGACCCATTTCCTGATCGAAAGAAGCGGCCGTATCACCATTGCCCACATCATCACCCTGGTGCTGGCCATGTGTGTGCTCTGGGTCTGCTATAACGTGATCAAACTGATCCTGAATGCCATCAGCAGAAACAACGAGCGGCTGCAGACCGTCATGTTCCTGATTCTCGGGGTATTGAAATACCTGTCGTTCATCATCGCCATCATCTGGGGCCTGAGCATTCTCGGTGTCAATTCCACCGCCGTACTGGCCGGAGCGGGCATCATCGGCCTGATCGTAGGCTTCGGTGCCCAGAGTCTGATCGAGGATGTCCTGACCGGTTTCTTCATCATCTTTGAAGGCAAATACAAGATCGGCGACATTATCATTCTCGATGACTTCCGCGGCACGGTCAGGGATATCGGTGTCCGCACCACAACGATCGAGGATGCCGGCCACAACCTGAAGGTCGTCAACAATTCCGATATCCGCAACTTCCAGAACCGTTCGGCAAATTCCTCGATTGCGGCCTGCGAAGTCAGCGTGTCATACGATACGGATCTGGCGGCACTGGAGAAGATGCTGGCGGAAAACCTGCCGAAGATGTACGCGGTCCATAAGGATCTCTACCTGTCACAGCCGAAGTATCTGGGTGTGACGGCACTCGCTGACAGCGGCGTCAATCTGAAATTCATCGTCGAAGCGACGGAGCAGAATGTCTTCAGTGCCCAGCGGACGCTGACAAGGGATATCCGCATCCTGTTCGCCGACAAGAATGTCGAGATCCCGTTCCCCCAGGTCGTCGTCCATAACGCTGACTGAGCGCAAAACACGGAAAAAAAAGAAGGGCAGCTGCATGCAGCTGTCCTTCAGTTTTTACAGTTCCGGATTGCCTTTGACGAATGTCTGCTGAACCGTATAGTCGTCATTCAGCACTGCCAGGTCGGCATCATAGCCGGCTGATATGCGGCCGATGTGATCGTCCATCCGCAGCAGTCTGGCCGGATTGATGGTGCAGGCGTTGATTGCCTTTTCAAACGGAACCATTGCCTTTTCGACAAGATTGCGCAGGCCTTCATTCATGCGCATGGTCGAGCCGGCGAGGTTCTTTTCTTCGACCAGGTGGGCGGAGCCGTCGGGATAGATCTCGATCTCATGTCCGCCGAACATGAATCTTTCACCCGGCTGGAATCCCTTGCACATCAGCGAGTCGCTGATCATGATGGCCTTGTCGGCGTTCTTGGCATCGAAGAAGATATGCAGGGCAGCCGGCGTGCTGTGGTTGCAGTCGCAGATGATCTCGCTGTAGAGGTCATGCAGACGCAGGGCGATTCCGACCATGCCGTTTTCGCGGTGCTTGAGCGGACGCATGGCATTGTAGGTATGGGTGATGGAGGTCGCGCCGTTGGCTACTGCCAGCATTGCCTGATCGAAGGAAGCGTCGCTGTGGCCCATCGAGACGACGACACCGGTGTCGCGGCAGTAACGGGTCAGGGCGAAGTCTTCGTCATGTTCCGGCGCCAGGGTAATGACTTTGATGCGGTTTCCGGAAGCTTTCTGGTATTCCCTGAATTCCCCGATGGAAGGAGAAACGATGGCTTCCGGCGGCTGGGCGCCTTTGTAATTCATGTCGAGATAGGGACCTTCCAGATGGATGCCGAGGATCCTTGCGCCTTCATATCCGGACGATGCGACGTCATTGACGTTGCGTACGGCTTTGAGCAGGGTTTCCTTTTTGTCGGTGACGGTCGTCGCCAGGATTCCCGTGACGCCTTCACTGACGACACCGGCTGTCCATTTTCTCAGGCCTTCCGGCTCGGCATAGTTGGTATCGAAGCCATAGGCTCCGTGGGTATGGATATCGATGAATCCGGGAACGATCCGGGCATCCCCGAAATCATAATCGGCTGATACGGCAGGATCGATGGATTCGACAGACTGAATGATACCGTCTTCAATGATCAGATCGCATGGCATAAAGGCATTGACGATCCAGACGCGATTGCTGCGGATACGCATGGCAGCACCTCCTTGGTTTGTTCAATACTACTGTATCATAACCGTTAATAACGTGCGTAACAGCAAATAATTGTTATAATAGTAGGCAATGAGTGAGGTGTGATTATGATTGGTGTCATTATTACCGGACACGGTACATTTGCAACCGGCATGAAAGAGGCAGTCCGTCTTCTTGCCGGCAGACCTGAATCCTTCGAGGCAGTGGACTATCTGCAGGAGGATTCCACCGATGATTATGAAGCAAAGCTCAGAGCAGCGATCAGATCCCTGAACGGCTGCTCCGGCATCCTGATCCTGGCCGATCTTCTGGAAGCGGCGCCGTACAAAGTCTGCACGGACGTCAGAAGAAAGATGATCGACTCGCGCCGCATCGAGATCGTCGCCGGCGTGAATCTCGGCATGCTGACACAGGTCAACCTGGCCAGAGGCTATGTCTCCTCGGTCCGCGACCTGGCAGATCTTGCCGTCGAGGAGGGAAGGCATCACATCATTCGCTACATTGATGACAGTCTGGACTGATACGGAGGTTTCATGGAAGGAATATTACTCGCTCTGGCAGTTTTTCTGCTGAGCATGGACCAGCAGGTTCTGACCCGCAGCCTGCAGCGGCCTTTGATTGCCTGTACCATCTTCGGATTGATTCTTGGGAATGCCGGTACCGGTCTGGCCGTCGGCGCGGCGCTGGAGATGACCATGCTGAGTTTTGATACGGAAAGATATTATTTCAGCCGGCCGGCCAGTGTGCTGTACAGCTGCTTTTCTGTTCTTCTGGCAGTAAAGGCAAATCTGATTGCCGCCGAGGCAGCCGGTGCGGCAATCGTCTTCTTCGGCATCGGTGCCGGTATCGTGCATCTTCTGTCTGCCGGCAATCTCATTTTCCTGCAGCAGGCAAGAAAAGCTGCCGAGACCCGCAATGAGAAGAAACTCGCTGCCGCCAACTTCATCCCGCTGCTGATCAGCGGACTGATCCCGGCAGTGATCGCCCTGATCGGCGCCGCCAATGCCGAAAGCTTTGTTACAGCAATGGAAACGATGGGAGACAAGTGGGGCTGGATCCTGGAAGGATTTGCCGCCCTGGCATATCTTCTGCCGCTGGTCGGCTTTGCCGTACTGCTGCGCAATCTTGCCGCAAAGGACATGCCGGGCGCATTCTTCGCCGGCTTTGCCTGCGCGGTGATCGCCGGCACGGTATTCTCGTATGAGGCAGGTGCCTTGATCTGCGCCCTGATCGCATTCGCCATCGGCGCCTATGATTATCATTCTTCACTGAACAAAAAGGAAACGGAAACTGTGAAGAAGGAAAAAGCCGGAAAGGGGGAAAGCGGACAATGGTGGTAGGAATCGGAAAATACACAAATAAAAACGAAGCGTTCCCGCTCGACAGGAAGACACTGAACCAGGTATTCCTGCGTTCGTTCTTCGCCGACGCTTCCCGTAACGGCGAAACCGGATCTTCCACCGGCTGGTGCTGGGCACTGATGCCGGGTCTGAAACAGATCCATAAGAACGAGGATGACCTGGCTCTGGCAATGGGCCATGAACTGGAATATGTCTCGGCCGCGAGTCCGGTATCGACATTCGCCATGGGTGTGACGCTTGCCCTGGAACAGCAGAAGAGCGATCTGGAAACGATCCGCTCCGTCCGCACGGCTGCTTCGGCTGCCGCCGATGCGTTCGGCCGGGCGCTGTTCTCCTATGTCGTCATACCCGTCAGCGCCATCGGCTGCTGTGCTTTGGCCGCCAACGGCTCGATGCTCGGCGTTGTCCTGTACTTCCTGGTGCTTGCTCTGCTGTCGGCAGGGCTGCGCTACGGCATGCTGTATCTTGGCTACAGCAAAGGCGTGAGAGCCGCCGAAAGCCTGACACGTCACAGTGAAGCGCTCAAGCACGCCGCAAGACTTGCCGGCATCTTCATGCTCGGCGCCATGACGTTCCTGTTTGTCAGAGGCCTGGAACCGGATCTCTTCGCCCAGAGCCAGTATCAGACAGTATCGCTGGCGGAAGGTCTCGAAGAAGTTCTGCCGGGAATCCTGCCGCTGGCTGTGATCGCTGTCGTATGGCATATGCTGACAAAGAAAAACAGATCACTGCTGCAGTGCTTCCTGGTGCTGCTGGCAATATCCCTGATCGGCGCGCTGCTCGGTCTCTTCGGCGGTTTCTTCCATTCGCCGCTGCCGCTGCCGTGGATCAATATGATGTAACTGACATCCGCAAGGATGTCTTTTTTTACGGCAACCCCCTTACAGAAGGCAATAAGAGGGCTGTAAGGAGGTCATCTTATGACTATGATCAAAGATCTGCCCGCCCATGAAAAGCCGCGGGAAAAGGCACTGCGCTACGGCATCCGGGCACTCAGTTCACGGGAACTGCTTGCCATCATGCTGCGAAGCGGCCAGAAAGGCAGAAGTGTTCTGGAAATCGCCGACAGTCTGCTGCTTGAGGCAAAAGGAATCAGCGGCATCGCCCGCATGGATATCAATGAACTGGCAAGGATCAAGGGCATCTCGAAAACGAAAGCCCTGGAGATCCAGGCCTGTTTTGAGATTTCCCGCCGCTGTGCCCTGGAGGAAGCGCTGAAAAGCGATGTCATCGAACATCCCGAAGCCCTGGTGCGCTGGCTGCGCAAGGAACTGGGAAGCACCCTGCAGGAACAGTTTCTCGTCATCTATCTCGACCAGCATCATCACATTCTCTATTACCGGGTCCTTTTTGTCGGCACGATCAATGCCAGCAACGTCTATCCCCGCGAGATCTTCCGCGAGGCCTTGCTTCGGAACTGCACCGATATCCTGCTTGTCCATAACCATCCTTCCGAAGATCCGACACCTTCCAGGGCCGATCTCTCCCTGACCCAAAGACTGCAGGAGGCGGGAAAGATGATGGGTGTCAGGATCCTTGATCATCTGATCGTCACCCGGAACCGCTGTCTCTCCCTGAAAGAGAGCGGATTCCTCGAAGAACAGATGGAATGAAGTGGCTGTCCATGGTAAAATAATCAGAGATATTTATGAATATTGCATCGAGGATACGCAACAGACTGAAAGAGGACTTTTCCCTGCAGGGGCTGATGAAGGTAGCACTTGTGCTGGTGATCATCCTGCTGTTCCAGGCAACGGCCGGAATATGGAAAGGTCTTTTCGGCACGCTTTTCAGAATCCTCAAGCCGTTCCTCTACGGTTTTGTTGTCGCCTATATTCTCAGACGCGTCTTCATCCGTCTGGAAATGCATAAGATTCCCCGCGGCATCAGTGTGCCGGTGGTATATCTGCTTCTGATCCTGGCGCTGATCTGGCTGCTTTCATCGCTGATTCCGATGCTGCTGTCGAGGACGTCGGCGTTTATCGGATCGATGATCAGTTCCATCAACTGGGTCACCGAGCATCTTTCATCCCTGACTTCCAGCGATATTCCGCCCTGGATCAGCGCCATGATCGATACCGGTGTCAGTACCCTGAGCGATTTCAAGAATCTGATCCCGTCATTGACCGGAACCCTGCCGGATGTTGTCCAGGCGACCATCGGCATCTTCACGACCCTGATCATCACCACGGTCGTTTCCATCTTCATGAGTCTGGAATGGGAGAAGATACGTTTCTATATCGTCACCAAATCAAGCAAGATCAGTCTGCGCTTCTACCTGATGATTTTCGAAGTGGACGAGGAAATCGGCGAATACCTGCATTCGATGCTTACCCTGATCCTGATCCGCTTTGTCGAATATACATTGCTGTATCTGCTGGTCGGACACCCCGACTGGCTGATCCTCGGTATCCTGACAGCGGTATCCGTCTTCATCCCTTATATCGGTCCGATCATTGTCAGCACCCTCGGTATCATCATCGCTCTGACACAGTCCTGGACCATGTGTCTGATCCTGTCCATCGCCATTGTCATTCTTTCCCAGGTCGATGAATATGTGATCGCGCCGCTGGTTCATGCCCGCAACACCCATATCTCGCCGCTCTGGACGCTGTTCTCCATTTTCGCCGGCGGCAATCTTCTCGGCGTGCCCGGCATCATCATCGCGATTCCGGCATTTCTGACGATCCGGACCATCTACCGGATCTATATCAAGGAAGAGGAGGAAGAAACCTCCGCGGAGGACGAAGTATGAGAAAGAAACTGACAGCGCTGCTTTGTTCCGTGATCCTGTGTCTGCTTGCTGCCGGCTGCGGAACGGTCCGCTCCGGTGTCGTATATACGATCTATCCGATCGGCTTCCTGATCGAACGTCTGGCGGGAGTCAATTTCAACGCCCAGTCAATCCAGGAGGATTTCACTGTTGTCCAGCGTGCCCAGCTGAAGGAAAACTACCGCAACATGCTCAACGGCGCGGAACTGTTCCTGCATATCGGCGACCTTGAGCCGTATCTTTCCGTGATCGGCCAGGATGTCCGCTCCAGCGGCGTCACCGACATGGATCTTTCGACCCTCAATGCCATCTATGATTTCGCCCGTTATACGCAGTTCATCACCGAAGACGGTGTCCGCTATGAAAAGAGCGAATACTACAAGGGCGATACCTTCAGCGATATCGATACCGACTCATTGGATCTGTGTCTTTGGAATGACCCGATCGCGATGCTGTCGATGGCCAAGAATATCTGCGACTGGCTGGTAAAAGCCTATCCCGACCAGCGCGACCAGTTCCGTGAGAATCTTTCCCATCTTGAGAAGGACCTGATCGACATGGATGCCCAGTACCAGGCACTGGCGACTTCCCTGATCAACAATCACGAAGAGATCCGCTTCGTATCGATGACAGCCAGTTTCGGCAACTGGCAGAAGACATACGGATTCCAGGTATATCCCGTCGTTCTTTCCAAATACGGCGTGCTGCCCAATGCCGAACAGCTGAGTCTGATCAAGCAGCGCATCATCGCCGACAACGTGCAGTACATCGTCTATGAACCCAATATGACCGACGACATGAAACAGCTGTTCGTACAGCTGGAAGATGAACTCGGACTGACCCGGGTGGAACTGCATAACATCTCCTCTCTGACGGAGACAGAGGAAAGCATGGGCAAGGATTACATCTCACTGATGTATGAAAACCTGAGTGTCCTGGAAACCATGAGAAAGGAAATCAGCACCCCGGGCAGCTGAGAGGTAGGAATATGACAAGAAAAATGCTGCTGACAGACGGCTATTCTATGCTTTTCCGGGCATACTACGCGACCGCATACGGCCGGCCGATGACGACTTCATCGGGACTTCCGACCAATGCGGTTTTCGGCTTTGCGTCGATGCTGCAGAAAGCGATCGAGATCGTCCAGCCGGATGCCATGATGGTTGCTTTCGACGCCGGCAAGCATACCTTCCGTCACGATCTCTATCCCGATTACAAAGGCGGACGCAAACCGGCACCGGATGATCTGGTGCCGCAGTTTTCCATGGCCCGCGATCTGCTCGATGCCTTTGGCATCAGATGGGTGGAAATGGAAAGTATCGAAGCCGACGATCTGATCGGCACGATGGCCAGGAAATCTCCCGATTATCATACCTATATCCTGACCAGCGACCATGACCTGCTGCAGCTGATCGACAAGACGACCGATGTCCTGCTGATGAAGAAGGGACTGACGGAAATGGATGTCATGACCGATGAAGCCCTGATGGAATCGATGGGCATCACACCGCCGCAGATCATCGACATGAAAGGTCTGATGGGTGACAAGAGCGACAATATTCCCGGTATCGCCGGTATCGGCGAAAAGACGGCACTGAAGCTGCTGCAGGAATACGGGACAGTCGAAAACGTGCTTGCCCATGAAGACGAACTGAAAGGCGCACTGCAGAAAAAGATCATGAACGGTCATGACAGCGCGCTGCTCTCCAAGAACCTGGCGACGATCCGCTGCGACGTCGATGTGCCGCTGACAGCCGAGGATCTTGCCTTTACGCCCGATTATGAAAGCCTGGTCCGTTTCCTGCGCTCGCTCGACATGGTGCAGCTGGCCCAGCGCTTTGCCGACAAGGCAGAGACCGCGGACAGTCAGGTTGCGGAAGAAAAGAAGGAAGAAGAGACATTCGTCAGGGTTTCCATCATGCCGAAAGAGGCATACGCGTCTTCTTTCGCTCTGTTTGTCGACGACGACCGCGATCATTTCATGAAAGCACAGCTGCATGGTCTTGCATTGTACAGAGACGGCAGGGGATACTGGATCGATGCGGAAGATCTGAAAGCCGATCAGGATTTCCTTTCCGCCCTGAAGGAAGGCAGTGTTGAGATCACGGGTTTCGATATCAAACGGGCAATGCATGTGCTGGCCAACTGCGGCATCGAAGTGAAATGGCATGACGACGCAATGATCATGGCATGTCTTACCGACTCCACTCTGACCAGCATTGACAAGATCATGGAAGCCGGCGGTTTCGTACCGGCAAAGAAATATGAGGATATCTACGGCCGTCCCAGCAAACCGGTTCTTCTGCCGGATGAGACGGACCAGATGACATACGGCTGCCAGCATGCCCGCTTTATCGATTCCCTGAAGGAAACAAACGGACCGAAGATCCATGAATACGGCATGGATGACCTGTACCGGAAGATGGAACTGCCGCTCAGTGGAATCCTCTGCCGGATGGAAACGGAAGGCATCCGCTGTGACGCCGAAGTACTCGACGGGATTGCCCGCGACACCTATGCCAGCATCACCGCCGAACAGGAAGAGATCTGGCATCTTGCCGGCCGCGAATTCAATATCAATTCGCCCAAACAGCTGGCGGAAGTACTCTATGACGACCTGCATCTTTCCGCCGGCAAGAAGCGCAGTACCGGTGCCGAAGTGCTGGAAAAGCTGGCCGGCATGCATCCAATCATCGACCATATCCTTACCTACAGAAAACTCTCGAAGATCTACAGTACCTATGCTGAAGGTCTGAAGAAATATATCCAGGAGGACGGCAGGATCCACACCGTTTACAACCAGTGCGCGACCCAGACCGGAAGACTTTCCTCCAGCGAACCGAACCTGCAGAACATCAGCGTCCGCGATGAGCTGGGACGCGAGATCCGCAAGGCATTCGTGCCGGAGGAAGGCTGCGTGCTGATCTCCTCCGACTATCATCAGATCGAACTGCGCATGCTGGCGCATATGGCGGATGAGACCGCACTGATCCAGGCATTCCGTGACGGTATCGACATTCATACCAAGACAGCCATGGACGTCTTTGAAAAAACGGAAGACGAAGTAACGCCGGCTGACCGCCGCCGGGCCAAGACAGTCAACTTCGGCATTGTCTACGGCATCAGCGATTTCGGACTTGCCCAGCAGCTTGGCACAAGCCGTAAGGAAGCGGCGGAATTCATCGATACCTATTACCGCAAATATCCCGGTATCCGCGACTATATGAACGGCATCGTCAGATCCTGTGAAGAAAAGGGCTATGTCGAAACGCTGTGTCACCGCCGACGCGAGATTCCCGAGATCCGCGACCGGAACTACATGGTCCGCGAGTTCGGCAAGCGGGCAGCCATGAACGCCCCGATCCAGGGTTCGGCTGCCGACCTGATCAAACTGGCGATGATCGATATCGACAAAGCGATGGAAAAGGCCGGTGTGAAGAGCCGGATGATCCTGCAGGTCCATGACGAACTGATCTTCAATGTCCCGGAAGACGAGATCGGAATGATGACGAAACTGATCGACGAAGGCATGGTCAATGCCATGGAACTCAAGGTTCCTCTGACAGCCGAATGCTCGATCGGCCATACCTGGTACGAGGCCAAGTAGGATGCCGGAACTGCCGGAAGTCGAAACGGTCCTCAGGACCCTGGAGAAACAGATCCCGGACCGCCGCATCGATCTGGTGACGGTGCGTTTTGCCAGAACCATCGAAGGCGACGCGGATGAATTTGCCCAAAAGCTGCAGGGACAGCATTTCCGCAGCTTTGTACGGCGCGGCAAATACCTGCTGTTTTATCTCGATGATATCCTGCTGTCGGTGCATCTGCGCATGGAGGGCAAGTTCTGGCTGCAGAATCCGGATGAACCTCTGGACAGGCATATGCATGTTCTCTTCGATCTCGATGACGGCAGACAGCTGCGTTTCCATGACACCCGCAAGTTCGGAAGGATGGAACTGCTGCCGTATGACACAGACCTTGAACATTTCCATGACCTTGGGCCGGAACCGTTCGATGAAGCGTTCAGTCCGGCGTATGTCCATTCCTGCATCAGGCGGAAACATGTGCCGCTCAAGTCGCTGCTGCTGGACCAGCACTTCGTTGCCGGCATCGGCAATATCTACGCCGACGAGATCCTGGCAGCCTGCGGACTGCGTCCCGGACGCTCTTGTCAGCGCATTACGAAACAGAATGAGGAACAGATCGTATCCGAAACCCGCCGGATCCTGAAGGCGGCGATTGCCGCCGGCGGTACCACGATCCGCTCCTATACATCGTCGCTGGGCATTACCGGTCTCTTCCAGACGGAATGCACGGTGCATACAATGAAAACATGCGGAAGATGCGGCAGTGAGATCCGCATGAAGAGGATCGGCGGAAGATCTTCCTACTACTGTCCGCATTGTCAGAAATAAGGAATACAGAATGAAAAGAATCGGTATTACAGGAACGATCGCCTCCGGCAAGACCACCGTCTCGATCCTTCTGAGAAGAAGGGGAATGGCGGTTTTCAACAGTGACAACTACAGTCATCTTGCCCTGCACAAAGGCAATCCCTGTCAGGAAAAACTGGTTGCCATCCTCGGTGAGGA